>CAMFPZ010000154.1 GCA_945979635.1 uncultured Eubacterium sp. | reverse complement strand
ACGCCCACCACCACAGAACAGGCGACAAATGGTGCGTTTATCCTATGTACGACTTTGCTCATCCCCTTTCGGATGCGTGCGAAAAGGTTACACACTCGCTTTGCTCACTCGAATTCGAAAACCACAGACCTCTTTATGATTGGGTATGTAACGAATGTATAGACGGCGAAAAGCCCAGACAAATTGAGTTTGCAAGAATGAATCTCAACTATACTCTTACATCAAAGAGGAAATGCCTAAAGCTCGTTCAGGACGGCATTGTTGACGGATGGAACGACCCCAGAATGGCAACCATCAGCGGTATGAGACGCCGCGGCTACCCAGCCGAGGCAATCCGCGATTTCTGCGAAAAAATCGGCGTATCAAAGGCGTACAGCGTAATTGATTTCGCTATGCTCGAAAGCTGCGTTCGCGACAGCCTGAACAAAAACGCAAGGCGTGCTATGGCAGTAGTTAATCCAATAAAGCTCGTAATCGACAACTATCCCGAGGATAAGGTCGAGGAGCTTGAGGTTGAATATCATCCCGACCACGAGGAATTCGGCAGCCGTACAGTTCCGTTCGGCAAAGAGCTTTGGATAGAATCCGATGACTTTATGGCTGAGCCTATCAGCAAATACCGCCGCCTTTTCGTAGGAAACGAGGTTAGACTCTACAAGGCATATTGCGTAACCTGTACAGGCTACGACACCGACGAAAACGGAAATGTTACAGTCGTTCACGCCGAATACGACCCCGAAACATTCGGAGGCGACACTCCCGACGGACGCAAGGTTCGCGGCACAATTCATTGGGTATACTCAGGCGACTGCAACGAGGCTGAATGCAGAATGTACGACAGGCTCTTCGATGTTGAAAACCCAAGCGACGAAGAGGGCGTAAGCTCCTTTGAGGACAACCTTAACCCTGAATCTCTCAAGGTTCAAAGGGCTTATGTTGAGCGTGCACTCGCCGACACAAAGCCGGGCGACAGATTCCAATTTATGCGAATCGGATATTTCTGCACCGACCAAGACAGCAAGAAGAATGCACTTGTGTTCAACAGAACAGTACAATTAAGAGACAGCTTTAACAAGAAGAAGTAAGAAGTAGGTTATATGGCAATTTCAGAAAGAAAAGATATAAAAAATATTGCAATAATTGCCCATGTTGACCACGGAAAAACCACACTTGTAGACGAAATGCTCCATCAAAGCGGTATATTCCGTGAAAACGAGGTTGTTGCAACAAGAGTTATGGACTCCAATGATTTGGAGCGTGAGAGAGGAATAACGATTCTCTCAAAAAATACTGCAATCCATTATAAAGGAACAAAAATCAATATCGTAGACACTCCGGGACACGCCGATTTCGGAGGCGAGGTCGAGCGTATTCTGACTATGGTGGACGGCGTTTTGCTTCTCGTAGACGCATTCGAGGGCTGTATGCCGCAGACTAGATTTGTGCTGAAAAAGGCTCTCGGTCTGCATAAAACTCCTCTCGTCGTAGTAAACAAAATTGACCGTGACGGTGCAAGACCGGAGGAGGTTATCGACGAGGTTCTCGACCTTTTCATCGAGCTTGGTGCAGATGACGACCAAATCGAATTTCCGGTCGTTTACGCATCGGCAAGAGACGGCTATTCCGGCCTTGACCCGAATGTCCGCAAGGGTGATATGCGTCCACTGCTCGATGCAATACTCGAGCATATTCCGTCGCCAAAGGGCGATGCCGATGGTCCGGCACAAATCCTGTTTTCGTCCCTCGAATATGATGATTATGTTGGAAGAATCGGCGTCGGCAGAGTCGAAAGAGGCGTAATCAAGGCAAATACCCCATATGTTCTCTGCCATCAGGACGGAAGTCAAAGCAATATAAAATTCTCGAAGATTTATCAGTTTGAAGGACTAGGCAGAGTTGACAGCCCGACTGCTGAATTCGGTGATTTAGTTTGCGTTGCAGGTGTTGCTGACCTTAATATCGGCGAAACTGCCTGCGACCCTGAACATATTGAACCGCTCCCATTCGTAAAAATTGACGAACCTACCATCAGTATGAACTTTATGGTAAACGACTCACCCTTTGCAGGCAAGGAGGGTAAATATGTAACCTCCCGTAACATCCGCGAAAGACTCTTCAAGGAGGTGGAGACTAATGTTTCTATGCGAGTTGAAGAAACGGATTCTATGGATACCTTCAAGGTTTCGGGACGAGGCGAGCTTCATTTGTCAATTCTAATCGAAACAATGCGTAGAGAAAACTACGAATTCCAGGTTTCGCGTCCGCAGGTTATTCTGAAAAAGGACAAAAACGGCAAGGTGCTTGAGCCGATGGAAACAGCTATTATCGAGGTTCCGGAGGAATATGTAGGTGCCGTTATGACAAAGCTTTGCTCTCGCAAGGGCGAAATGGTTAATATGGACACCCGTTCAACAGGTATGACGCATATGGAAATAAAAATTCCGTCCCGCGGTCTCATCGGATACAGAAGCGAATTTCTTACCGATACAAACGGAAACGGAATTATGAACCAGCTCTTCGCAGGCTATGAGGAATGGAAGGGCGATATTGAAACAAGAAGCCGCGGCTCAATCGTAGTTCACGAAACAGGCACTACAACCGGCTACGGCCTTTGGAATACACAGGATAGAGGAAGACTCTTCGTCGGTCCGGGCGTTGATGTATACGAGGGTATGATTGTCGGCGAATGTGCAAAGGACGAGGATATCGTATGTAATGTTTGCAAGAAAAAGCATGTAACGAATACTCGTGCCAGCGGAAGCGACGAAGCACTCAAGCTCGTTCCGCCAACAACTCTTTCGCTCGAGCAAAGTATGGAATTCCTCGCAGACGACGAATTACTCGAGGTAACGCCGAAATCAATCCGCCTGCGTAAAACAATCCTCAACAAGGAATTGAGATTAAAGGCAGAAAGCAGAAAAAAATAAAAAGCTTACTAATAATTCAAAAGGTCTTGGTTGATACCGAGACCTTTTTATAAGTGTTGACATTGTTATACATTATGGTATAATACTTTTGAGCTTAGGCTCCGAGGAGTTACAGAGGCAATAAAAGAGAACCCAAACCGTGGTTAAAATTGGCTGATTTGCCCTTACTCTGCGTTAAAATACTCGGAATACATTGAGTATTCCTGCGTTTTGTGCCTTGATTAAGAACAAATCAGCTCAATTTTAACTCTTCGACCGAAAATGCTTGTAGTAAAGATGAAT
>CAMFPZ010000153.1 GCA_945979635.1 uncultured Eubacterium sp. | reverse complement strand
GCAAAGTTGATTACATAGCCGAGCATTTTGCATTTTGATGTGTCGTAGCCGGAGAGAGTGCGAAGAATTCTGCTCTTGCTCACAGCATTTTGAGATATGACATAGATAAATGCATCAACATACTCACCTATTTCCTCCGAGTCACTCAAAAAATCCGAAGGCGGAGTATCAATTATTATGTAGTCGAAATTATTGCGTTGCTCATTAAGCATTTTTCGAATCTGCTCAAATTCTGCCATTGTCATATTCGCAGAAGCAAAGGATGTATTTCCTGCGAAGAAAAGATTGTTTATTTGGGTTTTTGCAACATAATCACAAGAGCCTTTTTTTATCGCCTGTGACAGCTCACACTCGGTATTCTTGAGTCCCAGCCTTTGTGCAATACAGGGCGAACGCAGGTCGAAATCAATAATCAAAACCCTCTTACCCTTGTCGGCAAGGTCACACGCCAAATTAAGACTAACCGATGATTTTCCTTCACCGGACAGAGTGCTGGTAACCATAATCTCCTTGTAGCCGTTTTGTCGGCATTTCATATCTGCCTTTGCAGAAATTGCACTAATATCCTGACAGAGCTTTAGATCGGCATTACTGTCAGTTACCAGTGGTAATCTATTTTTATTCTTCTTTTCCTCTGAGCTACGCTTCTTATGGAAAACGCGATGAACAGAGCCTAAATACTCACCTCTGCCGAGCTCGGATATGTCGGCAGGGGAGTTTATTGTATCGGTCATATATGACTTGAGGAATATCGCACCGAAACAGAGTAAAAGTGCAATCAGAGCACCCAAGCCCATTCCGAAAGCAAAATTAGGAGTATTTGACGGAAGAGGAGATTCGCTTGCCGGAGCAAGAAATTTCATCCGGCTTTCGCCGATAACTCTATCAAATATACCACCATATCGCTTTTGTATTTCGTTTATTATGGTCATACAGGATTCGTTCGAATCCGAAATTGCCGTGAGGTAAAAGATATTTGCGTGCTCGAGCGAGGTGACATAAAATTTACCCTTAACCCCTGTTTGCTCGATATATTTCTGCATATAGCCCATAAAGGTGTCGGAGCAGAGCAAGGACGGAATAGTTTTGCTCAGCTGATTATCGGTTATTGTGGCGGCATTTGCCTTCGGATTATTCTCCAGCTCGATGGTGAAAACCTGCTCGACAGTGTATTCGGGGGTGTAAAAAGCTCTTGTAACAACTCCGCCTAAGGTTGCACCGAGCAAAGCGGCGGCGAGCATAATTAACCAAGCCCCCTTCAGCATTCGCAAAAAAAGGCTCAATTTTGCAAAGTTTATTATGTTTTTCTTCGTCTGCCGATTTTCCAATTTACATCACCGTAACATAAAGAAATGCCTTTTCATCCTTGAGCTGTGAAATTCCTTTTATGCTGTATTCCACTGTATAGACTCCCGATTTTGATGTGTCAACATCACTGTTTATTTCAATATAAGGCGAAACGTCGCCGTATTCACTGTGATTTGCAGAAACTATATAGTCGCTTGCGTTGAATTCATTTCCGACGGCAAGGCTGACGGAGGAGGCGGAAAGCCTTATAGTTGTATTTTCTGCCTCAACAACATTTACTGCCAGCTTGCATTCCGCCGTGTCGCCGAAAATATTAGCCGCCGTTACTGTTGCAACATAATCTCCGATTTCGTCCATCTTGGGCAAATATACGGAAATAGAACAGGCATTTCCGAAGCCGTCATCGGTTATGACCAGCTCCGACATAACCGTTCTTTCGGTTATGCTGTCGAGTCGGTTTATTGGGATTTCCAGCGTTTCGCCGGTTGATTTTACGCTAACTCCCTTATAGCTACTGTCGAGCTTTAAGACACGCGAAAATTCGGTTATTTTGTAGCCCGCTTTGTTAATTGAGTAGATTAGGAGCTTTTCGTATTTTCTGTCAGTCGGCTTGCAGGAAACAGTAATATCCTCGGTGAGCTCCACGCCATTTTCGTCAACAGCGGTAACGCCCTGCAAAAAATCTATACCCTGAAAATATTCAAGCTCGTCCGAATCGAAGCTTATTGTATAATCCTTCAGCTCCGGCATAACAACTCGTTCATCGGGTGCAACGCTTCCTCCAAAAAAGAATATAAGGTACACCAAAACACCAATGCATAACGCACTGATACCTATCGAGGCTATTTTCATCCAATTTTTCATATCCTCACCCCTTACCTGTACTAATTATGGCACAAAACGAAATGTTATTCAACCATTATTATTGTTTTTAATATTGAATTTTTACAAAACAAGTGATAATATTAATATGAGACATTTTAGTTGTTTGGTACTGGGAGGAACAATGGTAGACATACATAGCCATATTTTGCCGTTTGTTGATGACGGCTCAAAGGATTTGCAAACCTCGTTCGAAATGCTCAAAGCGGCAGAGCATTCGGGCACAAGCGAAATAGTGCTTACACCTCATTCAAATCTCTATGATAATGAGAAGAATTATCTTTACGAAATGCAGCTCGTTTTCGATGCATTCAAAAAGAAGGTTGAACAGCAGGGTATTGATATAAAGCTATATTTAGGCGGCGAGATTTTCGTCGATGACGGCATATTGAACCTTATGAATAAAAATCTTTTGCCGACGATAAACGGCTCAAGATTTATGATTGTTGAGTTCGATTTCTATACACCTGCCCCATATATAACCGAAAAGGTCAAGGCAATCAGTCATCAGGGAATCGTTCCGATTGTCGCCCATCCGGAAAGATATGAATGTATCAAAAGGGTTCATAGCATTAGCCTTGATATTATGAATAACGGCGGACTTTTGCAGGTCAATAAGGGCTCGTTAGCAGGCGAATTCGGTGCCGTTGCACGCCAAACTGCATTTGAGCTTATTTATCACAAAACGGCACAGTTTATTGCAAGCGACGCTCATTCTATTTCGTCAAGGACTCCCGAAATGGAGCTGGAGTACGATATTGTTTGCAACGATTTTGATGAGCTGACGGCTAAGAAGCTGTTTGAAACAAACCCAAAAAGAGTAATAGAAAATGACAAGCTTATTATCAGCAGACCGGTGTCATTTTAGGAGTAGAATATGAAAAATAAAAAGAGGAAAATTCCAAAGGCAGTTATTATAGAGGCGTTGCTTATTGCGGCTGTAATTTTCGGCGTCGGATATTATTATGTTCATATCCATATTCAGGCGAATAACTCCGCTCCCGTAATCACTATCGAGAAC
>CAMFPZ010000152.1 GCA_945979635.1 uncultured Eubacterium sp. | reverse complement strand
GAAAAGCCCTGTTCGGTTTTGAACCGAACAGGGCTTTTTTTAGTCGAAATAAATTTAGCGTTAATTACTATTTGATGTGTAAGTCTGAATGTATGGTCTAAGTGCTAGTGCAACCGAGCTTATCGGCATAGTTTGAAGCCAAATAACACCGGGACCTGTAAGAACTGTGTTGAATAATCCTTCACCGCCTAAAAGCTTGTTCTTTAATCCCGGCACCTGACGGATTTCCATTTGAACGCTTGGCTCAAAGCCTGCAACATTTCCTGTATCGACGATAATTTGTTGACCGGGCTGTAATTCGTATTCAACTAAATCGCCGTCGATTTCGGCAAATGCCATACCGTTTCCGGAAAGCCTTTGCATAATGAAGCCCTCGCCGCCAAATAGACCCGCACCTAGCTTTTTGTTAAAATGAATTGAGAGGTCGACTCCGGCCTCGCAGGCAAGAAATGCACTTTTTTGAAGAATCATTTCGTGCTGTGGGTCAATTCTGATTGCCTTAATTGTGCCCGGAAAGCTTGAACCGAATGTGATTGTTCCGTCCTGCTCGGCTGTGTATATGTTTTGGAACATACTTTCGCCTGAAAACATTTTTGAAAACATTTTTCCGATTCCGCCGCCCGTGGTTTCCATTTTGAGACCCGGGCTCATCCAAAGCATGGAGCCCTTTTCGGTTATCATTTTTTCACCACGATTGAGCTCACAGGTTACGATTGGAAATGAGCTGTCTTTGATTTCGTATCTCATAAAATGCACTCCTCTTTTATTTTTTATATTATTACTTTGTGTTATAATTCAATGATAGCGTACAACGCAATGGAATGGTTGTGTCGTGTTGAAATACAGTTTAATTACTTCGATTACGAAGAATTAAGGCTATCCTAATGTTACATCCAAAAATAGCATTAGCGAAAATCCGCACATAAAGAACATTGTTGCAAGATTTGAGTGCTCGCCCTCCGACATCTCGGGGATAAGCTCCTCAACAACGACATATATCATAGCTCCAGCCGCAAAGCCCAAAAGATATGGCAGAATGGGAATTACAAGGCTTGATAAAAGAATCGTTATCAGTCCTGCGATTGGTTCAACAATGCCTGAACCCAAGCCGTACATAAACGCTTTGCCCTTTGATATGCCATTGCTTTTCATTGGCATCGAAACTATTGCACCCTCGGGGAAGTTCTGTATCGCAATTCCTATTGCCAGAGCTAATGCCGCAGAAGCCGAAATGCTGGCCTTTCCCGAAATCCAGCCTGCATATATGACACCGACAGCCATACCCTCGGGTATGTTATGTAGCACGACGGCAAGTACCATCATAGTTGTTTTTTGCAGGCTTGTTTTTGGACCCTCTATTGTGTTGTTTTGGTGCATATGGGGTGTGATTATGTCGAGCAAGAGCAGAAATATCATACCCAGACAAAAGCCGACGATTGCAGGAATTGCCGCAAGCTTTCCCATATGCTCACTCTGCTCAATTGCAGGGATAATAAGGCTCCAAATTGCGGCAGCAACCATAACGCCTGACGCAAAGCCCGTAAGCACCTTTTGAAGCTTATGGTTCATTTGCTTTTTCATAACAAAAACGCAGGCTGAACCCAATGCTGTTCCTAAAAAGGGTATAAGTAATCCCTTTGCAATTAGTGAATATGGCATAATACCACCTCTTTCCTTAATGCTATTATGTCATTAATTCTTTGAATATGCAAGATTTTTATTGAATTTATTTTGCAGAAGTGCTATTATGTCCTTATGGAGGGTTGTTTATATGAATGAAAAAGCTATGCACAAGTTGAGCTACGGTTTGTTTGTCCTTACTGCAAGGGATGGCGAAAAGGATAATGGTTGTATTGTAAATACTGCTATCCAAGCGGCATCAGCTCCAAATCAGCTTAGCGTTTGTGTTAATAAAGCAAATTACACACATGATATGATTCAAAAAACCGGTAGGTTTGTTGTTTCTGTCATTAGTCAGGGTGCCACCTTTGATTTGTTTAAGCAGTTCGGCTTTCAATCAGGCAGGGAAGTAAATAAATTCGAAGGCTTTAGCGATTGTGCAAGATGTGAAAATGGTATTTTCTATATTACAAAGGGTACTAATGCATATATCAGCGTTACCGTAACAAGCACACAGGACCTTGGCTCGCATACTATGTTTGTCGGCACTATTGATGATATGGAGGTGCTTGACGATAAGCGTTCTGCCACTTACGAATACTATTTCGAAAATATAAAGCCGAAGCCTCAGGCTGTCGGCGAAACACAGGACGGAAAGACAATTTGGCGTTGTTCGATTTGCGGCTATGAATATGTCGGCGAGGAATTACCCGAGGATTTTGTATGTCCTTTATGTAAGCATCCGGCATCTGATTTCGAAAAAATAATTATTAAAAAGGAGAGTAATATTATGTCAAACAAGTACGCAGGAACCCAAACAGAAAAGAATTTACAGGAAGCATTTGCAGGCGAAAGCCAAGCAAGAAATAAGTATACTTATTTTGCTTCTGTTGCAAAGAAAGAGGGCTATGAGCAAATGGCTGCTCTCTTCCTCAAAACTGCCGATAACGAAAAGGAACACGCAAAGATGTGGTTCAAGGAGTTAGCAGAGCTTGGCGACACACCTGCAAACCTCAAGGCTGCTGCAGACGGTGAGAATTATGAGTGGACAGATATGTACGAGGGATTTGCCGTTACAGCTGAGGAAGAGGGATTTCCGGAGCTTGCCGCTAAGTTCAGAGAAGTTGCTGCAATCGAAAAGCACCACGAGGAAAGATACAGAGCATTGCTCAAGAATATCGAAACCGCTCAGGTATTTGAAAAGAGCGAGGTTAAGGTTTGGGAGTGCAGAAACTGCGGCCATATCGTAGTTGGAACAAAGGCACCTGAAATTTGCCCTGTATGTGCTCATCCTCAGGCATTCTTCGAGGTTCACGCAGAAAACTACTAATGAAATCATTTCAAGGCTCAAGGATTAAGACAATCCTTGGGCTTTTTGCATTTGTTCTGTACATAGTGGAAATTTGTGTTGAATTATTATTGCGTGTATTATATAATTGAAATGAAATATTTACTGCTTGATTAGTGAGTCGGAATTTTAATACAAGCAGATTTTTTATGCTGTCGTTGTATGAGTATTTGACGGCACAAAATAAAAAGGGGTAAACTCTGTCTCTTATACACATCTCCGAGCCCACGAGACGTAGAGGAATC
>CAMFPZ010000151.1 GCA_945979635.1 uncultured Eubacterium sp. | reverse complement strand
ACACAAGGAGTATCGTCGGCAGCGTCAGATGTGTATAAGAGACAGGGTTAAAAGCGAAGGAATATTCGGTATAGACAGCTTCAATGTTGATGTTGAGGCTGACTTAAGCTCGGGAATACCCAGATTTGATTTAGTCGGATTGCCTGACGCGGCAGTTAAGGAAAGTCGCGAAAGAGTAAGAGCCTCCATAAAAAACTGCGGATATACTTTCCCTGTATCAAGAATAACTGTAAATATTGCTCCTGCCGATATAAAAAAAGAGGGTGCAATTTATGATCTTCCGATACTTATGGCAATACTCAAGGCAAGTAAGCAAATAACGGCTAATCTCGACGATTATGCATTCATAGGCGAGCTCTCGCTTGATGGCGAAATAAGATGCGTCAACGGAGTTTTGCCCATGGTAATAAAAGCCAAGGAAAGCGGAATAAAATCAATCTTCGTACCATACCAAAACGCCTTTGAGGGCAGTGTCGTGGAGGGAATAGACATTTTTCCGGCACACAGCATAAAGGAAATAGCATCTCATTTAGACGGAACCCAACCCATTCTTCCGGTATCTCATAAAATTTCACAGGATGAGATGCTTGAGGAAACACTTGATTTTGCAGATGTTAGAGGTCAAGAACAGGTCAAAAGAGCAATAGAAATTGCCGCAGCAGGCTCGCACAACATTCTTATGATAGGTCCTCCGGGAACAGGAAAATCAATGATAGCAAAGCGTATTGGCTCTATACTTCCCGATATGACCTTTGATGAAAAAATCGAGACAACGAAGATTTATTCGGTTGCAGGCAAGCTACCCGAAAATGTCAGACTAATTTCCAAGCGGCCATTCAGAAGTCCGCACCACACCATATCGCCTCAAGGTCTAACCGGAGGCGGAGCAGGAATGCATCCCGGTGAAATCAGCCTTGCTCACAACGGCGTACTGTTTATGGACGAATTTCCCGAATTCGACAGACGCTCAAAGGAATCTCTTCGTCAGCCGATCGAGGACGGCGAGGTAACAATCTCAAGAGCAGGAGGTTCTATTACATATCCTGCAAATCTTATGGTTGTTGCTGCAATGAACCCTTGTCCATGCGGCTATCTAGGCCATCCAACAAAGCAATGTCGATGTTCACAGGGTGCAAAAAGCAGGTACCAAAGCAAGATTTCCGGTCCTCTTCTGGACAGAATGGATATTCATATCGAGGTGCAAAATGTTGAATACGACACCATTTCTGCAAGAGACAAGGCGGAAAGCTCGGCGGAAATCAAAAAAAGAGTGGACAGAGCACGGGCCATTCAACAAAAGCGATTTGAAGGTACAAAAATAAGCTGTAATGCAAAAATGACCCCTCAAGCCACGCAGAAATACTGCATTATGACCGAGCAAGCAAATGCTCTGATGAAAAACAGCTTCGAAAAAATGGGAATGTCGGGCAGAGCATACGACAAGATTATGCGTGTTGCAAGAACAATCGCCGACCTTGATGAATCAAATCTAATCGAAGCACATCACATCGCCGAGGCATTGCAATACAGAGCTCTCGACCGAAAATATTGGGAATAAAAATAACAGGTTAAATTTCTTCAATTTAACCTGTTTTTGCTTTATAAATCTATAATTCTGCAATAAGTTCAACCTCGCAAAGAACACCCTTTGGTAAATCCTTTACTGCAACACAGCTACGAGCGGGCTTTGAAACAAAATATCTGCCGTAAACCTCGTTGAATTTTACAAAATCGTTTATATCGGCAAGAAAGCAAACTGTCTTAACAACCTTTGTCATATCGCTTCCTGCGGCTTCGACAACCGCCTTGAGATTCCTGCAAACCTGTTCCGTTTGCTCCTCAATAGTTTTTGCGTCAACATTATTAGTCTCGGGATTGATAGCAATTTGACCCGATGTAAAGAGCATACCGTTTGCCTTTACTGCCTGTGAATACGGGCCTATTGCGTTAGGTGCATTAGTAGTTGATACATATTCCATAATAAATTCTCCTTTATTTTATTCGCAAACCTTAAATCCGGCATCGCAAAGTGCCCTTTTTACAGCAACTATATGCTCAAAATTCCTTGTTTCAACGCCGATTTTCAGATAGCAATCCGTTATATTCATATCCAAATCCGTGCTGTCGTAATTTACCGATACAACATTCGCTCCCAAATCAGCAATCACCTGGCTAACTCCTGAAAGCTGACCCGGCTTATCCGAAAGAGCAATAACAATATCTGCGGTTCTTCCGCCCATCTTCAAGCCTCTTTCGATGACTCTCGAAAGAATAGTCACATCAATATTGCCTCCGGAAACAACACAAACAACATTTTTGTTTTCAATATCAGGAATTTTTCCGTTCATGACTGCAGCAACAGGAGCAGCTCCTGCACCCTCGGCAATAAGCTTCTGCTGCTCAAGAAGAGTAAGAATTGCAAGTGCAATTTCATCATCGCTTACAGTAACAATTCCATCAACATATTTTTGGCACAAATCAAAGGTGAGCGAGCCCGGAGTCTTTACTGCGATACCATCGGCAATAGTATTTACATAATCCAGCGTTTCAATCACACCGTCACTAACACTATGCTTCATAGAGGGAGCACCCTGAGCCTGAACTCCATAAACCTTGCAATTCGGCTTAAGCTTTTTGATTGTATATGCGATACCGCCGATAAGTCCTCCTCCGCCGATAGGCACAACTACAACATCCGCCGAAGGAAGCTGACTCAGTATTTCAAGGCCGATAGTTCCCTGTCCTGCAATAACATCGGGGTCATCAAAAGGATGAATAAAGGTCATCTGCTTTTCTTCCTTAAGCTCGAGAGCCTTTTTGTAGGCATCGTCATAAACACCCTTTACCAAGCAAACCTCTGCACCGTATTTTTTCGTCGCCTCAACCTTACTGATAGGAGCACCATCAGGGAGACAAATGATGGATTTTAGTCCATTTTTTGTTGCGGCAAGAGCAACGCCCTGTGCGTGGTTTCCTGCCGAGCAAGCAATTACTCCCTTTGCCTTTTCATCATCGGTAAGCTGGCTGATTTTGAAATAAGAGCCTCTAATCTTGAATGAACCTGTAATTTGGAGATTCTCTGTTTTTAGATAAATATTACACGAAGGGTTGATTTTCGGTGCCGCAATCATACCCGTTTCACGAACAACCTCTTTGAGCACAGTCGAGGCCTTATAAACTCTATCGAGTGTTAGCATATAACTACCTGTCTCTTA
>CAMFPZ010000150.1 GCA_945979635.1 uncultured Eubacterium sp. | reverse complement strand
CACAAGGAGTATCGTCGGCAGCGTCAGATGTGTATAAGAGACAGTACTTATCCTTCGGTTTTGTTACAAATGCAACAACTAAGCCACACAAAAGTGCAACCGTTACACCGCCTGCACAAGCAGATAGCGAACCGGTCACAACTCCAAGAAAGCCCTTTTCTCTAATTGCTGTCTTCACCCCATCGGCAAGTGCGTAGCCAAATCCGGTCAGGGGCAGAGTTGCACCAGCTCCGGCAAAATCAACGAGCCTTCCGTAAACGCCTATTCCGCCTAATACAACACCCAGACAAACAAAAAGAACAAGAATTCGAGCCGGAGTCAGTTTTGTATAATCAATTAACAACTGACCGATTACGCATATTAAACCGCCTATTACAAAAGCTTTCAAAAGCATCATAAAAACCACCCAATATGTAGCATTTACAAATCAGGTGGTTTTATCCATCAAATTATTAAATTAACCGAGGTCGATAGGATTAGCGTTATCATATTTTGCTTTTCTGCCGTATTTTTCTTCGAAGCCGGGGTTAATATAGTCCTCAACTATTCTGCCGTCACGAACACGAACAACGCGTTCAGCCTCCATAGCAATCTCATTATCGTGGGTGATAACGATGACCGTTCTACCCTCATCCTTTAGGGTATGGAGAATCTTCATAACATCCTTAGTTGAACGAGTGTCAAGGTTACCTGTAGGCTCGTCGGCAAGAATTACAGGAGGTGCGGCAGCAATCGCACGGGCAACAGCAACTCTCTGCTGCTGACCGCCGGACAACGCCTTTGGAAGATGGTCCATACGCTCTGCAAGTCCGACCTTTTCGAGAGCGGAAATAGATATTTTGCGGCGTTCTTCCTTTCTCATACCTCTGTAAACAAGAGGAAGCTCAACATTTTCTAGAGCTGTAAGTGACGGAATAAGGTTAAATCCTTGGAAAATAAATCCGATTTGCTCATTTCTGATTACAGACATTTCATCGTCTGTAAGGTCGTCAACAAGCTTTCCGTTAATATAATATTCGCCCTCGGTCGGAGTATCGAGAAGACCAATCATATTCATAAATGTCGATTTTCCGGAGCCTGACTGACCGATAATTGCAACAAATTCGCCCTCATCAATAGTAAGGCTAACGCCGTCCAGTGCATTAACCTGATTTTCGCCCGGATTATAAATCTTATATACATTTCTTACATCAACAAGATGTGCCATAGGAACGCTCCTTTATAAACTATAACAAATTGTATAAACGAATTATACAAAACTTAATACAAAAAGTCAAGTATACAACACGAATATTCTTAAATCGTTTACAAATAATAATAAAAATTCAAAAGGTGTGGTAAAAAATGAGCATATCAAACAATGATTATTCAAAAATGACCGACAAAGCAAGTCCAAATTCACCGACATTAAAGAATTGCATTTTTGCTTTTTTATTCGGCGGCGGAATATGCTGCTTCGGCGAAGCATTAAACAGCCTATGGAAGGTATTGAATCTCACCCAAGAGCAATCAAAGCTCGCTACTCCGTCGGTGGTTATTATTATAACCGCAATACTGACAGGCATAGGCGTATTCGACAAAATAGCCAGAGTTGCAGGAGCAGGAACGATAGTTCCGATTTCGGGATTTGCAAATTCTGTTGTGTCCCCTGCTCTCGAATTCAAGCACGAGGGATTTGTACTTGGAACAGGAGCACAAATGTTTTCTATTGCAGGTCCGGTTATTGTCTATGGTACTGCCAGCTCATTTTTATACGGACTGATAATTTATATTTTCAGACTATATTGATTGTCTTCAGAAAAAATAATCTAAACTCTATCGGGATACTGTTCGGCTGTTATAATACCGTCATTAACATTAAGCTTGCAAATTCGGGCATTTCTTGCATCAAAGGCAGAAGCATTCAGTCCGTCGGCATAGTCGCGGGCGTGGTAAATTGCATACCATTCTCCGTTTTCTTTTATCATAGAATGGTGGCCTGTACCCTCCTCAAAATCATTTGCCTTCATTACAGGATGATATGTATTTTCATCAGGAAATTTTTCGAACTTAATTTTCCTTAAATCGGTTTCATCGGTTTTTGCTCTGGCATATCCGATATAATAAGTCGGCTGTTCAAAGCAGTTGCCCGAATACATAACATACTGCCAATCGCCCTCCTTGAAATAGAACGCACCCTCAATAGTATGCCAATGCTGTCCCTTTTTGTATCTATCTCTTTGGTATATATCCTCATCAAGAGTCGGCACAACAACGGGAACAGGCTTGCCCTCAACAGTAAACGGGTCAACAAGCTTATCAACGGCGATATATGTACCTATTCTGTCCCCTTCAAAGGTGTTTGTTGAATAAAAAATCCAGAGACCCGCCTCATTCTGCACAACATGGGAGTCAATTGAAAAAGGCTCTATAAGTTGCTTTACAACCTTAAACGGTCCTAAAGGATTATCTGCAACACTTACATGCATTGCTCCCCTATGACCGCCCTTGTCAGGAGTATAGCCCTCAATTTCAAACGAATTATACATATAGAATTTTCCGTCAAGCTCGATTACGCTAGGTGCCCACCAAGAATCATGAACTCCGTCGGTAAGCACCATCCCCTCAAACTGCCAGCCCTCAAGGAGCTTGTCGGAGGAATAAGCATATATTCCATTATGACCTGTTGTATAGATATAGTATCTATTGCCGCTTTTGAGAATAAACGGGTCAGCCTGACCGATATAATTTTCTTTATCAACCTTGAGTAAATGCATAAAAATCTCCTTTAGTTCTTTGACTTTTTCTTCTTTTCAGCCTCCAGCTCCGCCTTTTCCTTATAGAACATATTAGCCTTTAGATAAACCTCAATGAAGCCACGGAAAACCTCTGCCATCTCACCCGGCTGATGATTAAGCAAAAGAATATGCTCATCATCATCAATCGCCAAAGGACCCTTTTCGAAATCATTAAATGTCGGCATAAGAGAATAATGAGTTCTGGTTTTCACAATAGAAATCATAGTATATTCGGAGGTCGCATTTACAAATCCGTTTTTCTTTGTATAACGCTCAATAGTAGAAGTTGAAACCGAATCGTTATGTTTTTTTGTATAACAAGCGTCAAGCACCTTATTTATATAATTTTCGAGTGCCTCATCCGAATACGGAGCCTTAAGCAGCATAACGGTATCAATATCAGCTATTCCGTATCTGTCTCTTATACACATCTGACGCTGCCGACGATACTCCTTGTG
>CAMFPZ010000149.1 GCA_945979635.1 uncultured Eubacterium sp. | reverse complement strand
GATTCCTCTACGTCTCGTGGGCTCGGAGATGTGTATAAGAGACAGCACTAGTAAAAGAAGGATTAATTATTATGAACAAGGAACAAATCCGCTTTATAAAAAGCAAAACAGATATAGTGCCCGAAATCGCAATAGTATTAGGCTCGGGTTTAGGCACAATCGCACAAATGATAGAAAACAAAACGATTATCCCATATTCAAATGTACCGCATATGCCGATTTCAACAGCACCGGGGCATGAGGGAAATTTCGTTTTCGGTAATATCGGTGAAAAAAGCATAGTCGTTATGCAAGGAAGAATCCATCTCTACGAAGGGTTCACGCCCACCGATATACTCATTCCTATTAGGTTACTCAAGGATTTAGGGGTTAAAAGCATAATACTCACAAACGCCGCAGGAGGAATAAACAAGGATTTTTCGGTCGGTGACCTTATGATGATAAGCGACCATATATCCTGTTTTATTGATAGCTGCTTAATCGGAAAAAATGACGATGAATACGGCGTAAGATTTACTGATATGAGTAACGCCTACGACAGAGGTCTACAAAAAATCATTATGCAGACCGCATTTGAAAACGGCATTGAACTCAAAAAGGGTGTTTATGTTCAACTCAAGGGACCGCAATTTGAGACGCCTGCCGAAATAGCGATGCTTTCAAGACTAGGAGCAGACGCAGTAGGAATGAGCACGGCAATAGAAACAATTGCAGCAAATCATTGCGGAATAAAGGTCGGTGCAATAAGTATGATTTCTAACGCTGCGTGCGGAATATTAGACAAGCCATTGTCCGGCGAGGAGGTTAACGAGGCTTCGACAAAATCGGCACCAAAACTCGAAAAGCTCATAACAGAAGTAATTAAGCGATTATAAGGAACTATTATGGAAAGTATGTATTTTGAAGATGGCAGACTATTTGTGCTCGACCAAACAAAGCTGCCTAATGAAATTGAATATTTTACTCCTAAAAAAAAGGAAGATTACTATTATGCAATAAAGTCGCTTCAGGTCAGAGGTGCACCGGCAATCGGCATTTTCGCAGGATATGCAATGGCGTTACTTAACGAGGATAAGAGGAAGCTAAAAGAATATTTAGATTCCTCACGACCGACAGCAGTAAATCTTTCGTATGCAACTGGCAGAATGCTTAAGGCTTACGAGGAAGGAAAAAACCTACTTGACGAAGCAAGAGCAATCCATAACGAGGACATAGATATGTGTCGAAAAATAAGTGAATACGGACTATCGCTGCTTAAGGACGGAGATGGTATTCTCACCCATTGCAACGCCGGAGAACTTGCCACCAGTAAATACGGCACAGGACTCGGTCCTCTTCTTCTCGGCAAGGAAAAAGGATATAACTTCCACGCATTTACAGACGAGACAAGACCACTTCTTCAGGGAGCAAGGCTAACCTCCTTTGAACTTGAAAAGGCCGGAATTGATGTCACCTTGATTTGTGATAATATGGCAGGCCTGGTTATGAAGCAGGGAAAAATAAATGCCGTTTTGGTCGGTACGGACAGAATTGCGGCTAACGGCGACATAGCAAACAAAATAGGAACTTCAAGTGTTGCTATTCTTGCAAATTACTATAATATTCCATTCTATGTTTTAGGCCCGTATTCAACCATTGACTACAACTGTAAAACCGGCGACGACATCGTAATTGAGGAGCGAGAGGCGGCCGAAATCAAAAATATGTGGTACGAAAAGCCTATGGCTCTGCCTGAAACAAAATGCTATAATCCTGCATTTGATGTGACGGATAACGAGCTTATAACTGCAATCATCACAGACAGAGGCATTCTAAAGCCACCATACGATATTAGCTTGGAGAATATTAGAGACAATGATTAAATTTATTAACGGATATGTATTAGACAAAAATTTTGAGGTTGTCGAAAAGGATGTATACATTGACGGCGACAAAGTCGTTGCTGTCGGTGAAGCCGAATTCGAATGCTATGACGAATACGACCTAAAGGGCAATCTGCTTATGCCGGCTTTTAAGAATGCACATACACATTCTGCTATGACCTTCGGACGCTCATTTGCAGATGACCTACCACTCCGGCCTTGGTTATTTGATATGATTTTTCCGATGGAGGCAAAAATAAACGAGCAGGACATATACGATCTGTCAATGCTGGCATTTTTAGAATACATCAGCTCGGGCACAAGTGCATGCTTTGATATGTATTATTTTCCTGAAATGATGGCAAGAGCAAGTATTGATGCAGGCTTTAAAACGGTTATGTGCCCGGGGTTAAATAATTTTAAGGAAAGTATAGAAAGCGTTGAAGATTACTACAAAAAATTCAATAATTATGATAAGTTAATAAGCTACAAGCTGGGATTTCACGCAGAATACACGACGGATAAAATACTAATTAAGGAGTTATCAAAGCTCGCTGAAAAGTACGAAGCACCCGTGTTTACACATTTGAGCGAAACAGAACACGAGGTCAAGGAATGTATCACAAAAACTGGCAAGTCCCCTGTAAAATATCTTGACGAGCTTGGGATCTTCAACTACGGCGGTGGTGGTTTCCATAGCGTTTGGGTTGACGATGAAGATTTGGAAATATACAAAAAGCGTGGAATTTGGGCAGTAATAAATGCCTGCTCAAATGCAAAACTGGCTTCGGGTATAGCACCGGTTTCAAAAATGCTCAAGCAAGGTATTAATCTTGCAGTCGGAACTGACGGAGCAAGCAGCAACAACGCACTGGATATGTTCAGAGAAATGTATATGATTGCCGCAACGCAGAAGTTGAATGACAGAGATGCGGCTTCTACCGATGCGATAGACATTCTAAGAATGGCAACGCAGGGATCCGCACTCTGTATGGGGCTTACAGACTGTGATGTAATAGATGTCGGAAAAAAAGCGGATTTAATCGTTATTGATTTACACCGTCCGAGTATGCAGCCGATAAATAATATTACAAAAAATATTGTTTACTCCGGCGGAAGAGATACGGTCAAAATGACTATGATAAACGGCAAAATTCTCTACGAAAACGGCGAATTTAAGCATCTGGATACAGAAAGAATATACTACAACGCCCAAAAATCAACAGACAGATTAAAGTCATAAAATTAACGGCTCGAAATTTGAAAGTTTCGAGCCGTTTACATATTTATTAACAATAAAAAGTAATACAAAACTGTACGATTTTCAACACAACAGAACCGTCCCCGTGTGTTGATTTAATTCAAAATATGTCATATTTAGT
>CAMFPZ010000148.1 GCA_945979635.1 uncultured Eubacterium sp. | reverse complement strand
CGCCATCCGAGATTCCTCTACGTCTCGTGGGCTCGGAGATGTGTATAAGAGGCAGGCCACCTGCCTATCCGTAGGCATGGTGGCGATGGCGGAGTCCTTGGTGCCTATAAACGAAGCTAATTTTGCGGACAAGAATTTCCGTTTAATCGTGTCTTCGGTATATGACACAAACTCAAACGGCTATCTTGAGGATTCCGAAAGGAACGCCTCATATATGTCCGTTTCGGGCCAGCTTGAGGATATTTTGGGCGAGGACGCTGTTATCACAACTCTTAAGGGTGTTGAATATTTCTATAATTTATCGAACCTTTATTGTGCCGGTATCGGTCTTGAGCAGCTTGATGTTCATCTTAACTCAAAGTTGACTCGTCTTTATTGCGGCGGTAACAATCTTTCGTCGCTTATTCTCGGAAGTCTTCCAAAGCTCGTTTATCTCGATTGCTCCGTAAATGAACTTGCAAGCATCGACTTAAGCGGAGTTAGCGGACTAAAGACCTTGAACTGCAGCACAAATAAGCTCGAAAGCATTAATCTTTCGGTTGTGCCGGAGCTTACTGCACTTTTCATAAACCAAAATGAGCTTACAAATCTTGATGTCAGCTCAAATACTGCACTTGTTAATATAAAGTGTACCTATAACCATATTAAGGAGCTCGATTTGAGCAACAACACTGCTCTTACTGCTATTACGGAGCAGATGATAGGCAATCAATGGATACATCAGGATGCCTATATCAGTGCAAATAAGATTTATATTAACCTCACATTCAAGTCCGTTTCTAATCTTGTTTCATCCTCGCTCGATACAATAATCGAAACCGAGGACGGAGAAAATGTCACCAGTGCATATTCAAACGGTGCTTTCTGTACCCTTGAGGCTAATTCCCTTAGCGGAAAGCTCGAAAACGCTGACCTTGAGGAAAAGGACGGCTTCGTTTATAAGTATAATGTAAACAATGCCGAATGTGACAATATGACAGTAAATGTTGAAACGGCAAGGAATTTTTATCAGGTTAATTTCTACCTTGATGAAACGAAGCAAACAAGACTCAGCTATAATCTGGTTGTTGTCGGCAACACTGCGACAGCACCTGAAATTCCGGAGGCCTCCAGCTGTAAGAAATTTGTTTCCTGGAGCGGTGATTATACGAATGTCAGTGAAGATTTGGACATTTACATTATTTGGGCAGATGACCATAATATAGTAAAGAACTTTAATTCCACTACCGGCACTATCGATGTTCACTGTACAAAGTGTGCCGACAAGGATGTTCGCTTCAATTTCGCCTCTGCTTATAATACAAGAGTCGGCGAAGTCGGCTATGATGAGGTCGGCGATGTTAATAACGACCATGTTATTAACGCAAAGGATTATGCTATCCTTTACAATTTATAATCCTATCCGATGTTATATCGGAGAAAGATAGGTGGATAATATGAAAAATAAAAAGTTGATTTCCGTGTTGCTCTCGGTTGTTCTTGTTCTTTCTATGATTACAAACGCAGGAATGATTGTACTTGCGGATGCTATTTCGTTTGAGTATGATGAACCAAGCGGAACAATAACTGTTACAGGCAGCGGCGATATGCAGGATTATAATGAGAATAATCTTGCTTCTCGCCCGTGGAACGAGTATATTGATTCGGCAAGAAGAGTTGTAATCGGCGACGGAGTAACTCATATCGGAGATTATGCGTTTTCTAGATTTTCCTCGCTTGAAGAGGTTGTTATTCCGGAGAGTGTAACCTCAATCGGAAAGACCGCGTTCAGCGGAAATGATTTGTTGAAGAGCATAATTGTTCCGTCAACCGTAACGGATATTGGTGCATATGCTTTTGGCTATGCTTATGATATGACCGTACCGTCGGATTTCGTTGCATATTGCGAATATAAGAGTGCGGCACAGGCTTATTGCCTCCAAAATTATATTCCCTTTGATGCTCCTATGAGCGGAAATTCGGCTACTGCTTGGATTACAGAGGGTGCACAGCAGGCGATGTGGTCGTTCTGTGCAAAAACAAACGGCACTCTTGAATTCTGGTCAACCGGAACGAAGGATACATACGGCTTAATTTATGACGCTTCAAATTATGTTTATAATGCAAGCTATGCAGAAATGAGAAAATCTGCAATCGTTACCGGCGATGATAACGGCTCGGATGTAAATTTCAGAATTACTCTAAATGTTGAGGCAGGAAAGAGATACTATCTTGCCGCAAAGTTTATGCTAAACGACCGCTACGACGGAAGCTCGGCTAACGAAGACGGAAGATTCGGCGTTGGTATGAGAATTACCTGTTCCGAGCACTCATACGAGGAGGTTAGCAGACTCGATTCAACCTGTACTATGCACGGTGAGGTAATTGAGGAATGTATCGGATGCGGCGACACCAGAACAACAACATTGGAGCTTGCAGACCATTCGCCTGCACAGGCTGTAAGAGAAAATGTTGTTGAGGCAAGCTGTACTCAAGAGGGCTCATATGATCTCGTTGAATATTGCGATTATTGTCACGCGGAATTGAGCAGAGTTGCTAAAACCGAACCAATGCGTAACCATCAGTTCGGCGAATATGTTGTAACTCCTGCCGATTGTACCAATAATGAAACAAGAACGGCAACCTGTATTTATTGCGGAGAAACAGATACAACAATGGTTCCCGACACTGCTCTCGGCCACAGCTTCACAAATTATGTAAGCAATAACGATGCCGATTGTATTCATAATGGTACCGAAACCGCAAAGTGCGACAGATGCGACGAAACCGATACCAGGATTGAAGAGAATAGTGCACTCGGCCACGAATATGAAGTTGAGGTTATTTCAGCAACCTGTACCGATTCGGGCTACACCTTGCACACCTGTACAAGATGTAACGACAGCTATATGTCCGATTTCCAAGACGCACTCGGTCATATTGACGGCGAGGAGGAGTCTGAAATTCTCCTTGAGCCAACCTGCACCGCAGTGGGTAAAAAGCTTGTTACAATTCATTGCGAAAGATGCGGTGTCGAGACATTCTCGGGCGAAAGATTTATTGAGATGCTCGGCCACGATTTCGAAATCAAAACCTTTGATGGCGAGGTTGTAGGCGTAGATTGTTCAAGATGTGACGAAACAAAAACCTTTGATTTTATGTTCCGTTATAACACAGAGATTGTCGAAAACGACGATTGGGCAATTATTGATGTTAATTCCGACGGAGTAATAAACGCGAAGGACTATGCAATGATTTACAGAATGAC
>CAMFPZ010000147.1 GCA_945979635.1 uncultured Eubacterium sp. | reverse complement strand
CCCGATGCACTTTTGTATGTGTATTCTTTCTTGTTCATAGTAATACCCCTTTACAAAATTGGACACCCAATGGGTGTCCTTTGATAATATAATAATTTATATGTACTGAATTATTCGATAGGAAGGTCGCCTGTGCAATGAGGACATTTAACTGCGTCGATTGCGATTTCGCTCTTGCAGAGAGGACAAATCTTTGTTGTCGGAGCGGCAGGAGTCTCCTGCTCATTTTTTTTGCCAAGCTTCTGAGCAGTCTCGCTAATCTTATTTACTGACTTAACGATAAGGAATACAACAAGTGCCATAATCAGGAAATTGATGACTGCAGAAATGAATGCACCGTAATCAATATAATTTTCTGTTCCGAAAAGTGCGATTTTGCCCTGAACCTCGGCACCGCCGATACAGTTAAGAAGAGGTTGGATAATGTTGTCGGTGAGGCCGCTGACAACTGAGCCAAATGCTCCGCCGATGATAACGCCGACAGCCATATCAAGCACATTTCCCTTTGCGATAAATGCTCTGAATTCTCCTAAAAACTTTTTCATTTTTTACTTCTCCTTTTCCATAATATATGTATATAATAGCACATCACTATATTAAAATCAATATTTGAAATTTTCGCTGAATTCGGGGATAAACTGCTCTGACGAGGAGGTCAAATCCTGAATATAAATTTTTTCGAGTCCGAGAGATATAACATAGTCAACAATCTTGTTGTATTCTCTCTTCGTAAGAGGTCGATTAATTTCGGCGAATTCCTCTAAATCGCCATAGGGAGTATATTGAGCCATAACAGAAATGTATGTATTTCTGTAATTCTTTGCCAAATATTCGAGTGCTTTTATGCTTGCGTTCGTATTTGACGGCAGAACAAGATGGCGAATAATCATTCCTTTTTTCATCAAGCCGTCCACAAATACATCTTCACCGACCTGCTTTTTCATTTCAGCCAAGGCAAGCATAGCTACCTCGGGATAATCCTCGGCTCGGCTGTATTTTTTCGCTTTTTCACTCGAAATGTATTTGAAATCGGGGAGGTAAATATCCACCAACCCATCAAGCAGCTTTAATGTTTCAACGCTTTCATATCCCGACGAATTATATATAATCGGCACAGGAGATTTCCAACGCTTTAGAACCTCGCTGATTTGTTTTGCATAATGGGTAGGGTTGACGAGATTGAGATTATTTGCACCTTTATTTATAAGTGCTTCGAAAATTCGAATAAGCTCATTGTCATCTATTTCTCGGCCAATGCATTTATGACTAATCTCATAATTTTGGCAAAATACACAGCCTAAATTGCAACCACTGAAAAAGACTGCTCCGCTGCCGTTTTTTCCGCTGATACAGGGTTCCTCCCAAAAATGCAAATCCGCTCTCGCTATTTTGATTTTTTCTTGAACTGAACATCGACCAATCGTTTTTGAGCGGTCAACATTACATTTTCTCGGACATTGGTTACAAATCATAGCAGTGCTTTATATATATCTCCCTTTTTGAACGAGGTCATTTTTGCGATTTCCTTGCTTGCAGAATTTATGCTCATTCCATCAGCAAGCATTTCCTTTGCCATCTCAACTGCTCGTTCAAAATCAATAATATTTTCCTGTTCAACAAAGCCGTCTACAATAATAACGAATTCACCCTTTGGCGTTTCTTCATCGAACATAGTGACGGCTTGAAGTAAAGATGTTCGAATGACTGTCTCGTGAATTTTTGTAATTTCCTTTACGAGAGCAATATTTCGTTCGCCGAATGAAGCGTACATATCCTTTAATGTTGGTTGAAGCTTATGAGGTGCTTCATAAAACACCATTGTTCTTTTTTCATACTTCAATTCCTCAAGCTGCTCGCGGCGTTCCTTTTTGTTAGCCGACAAAAAGCCCTCGAAGGTGAATCGTCTTGAATTCATACCCGAAATTGCAAGTGCCGTAGCAAATGCAGTAGGTCCGGGCACACTTTCGACTGCTATATTGTTTTCGTGGCACAGACGGACCAAATCCTCGCCGGGGTCTGAAATCGCGGGCATACCCGCATCGGTACAGATTGCACAGCTTTCGCCGTTTGCAAGTCTATTCAAAATTTGCTCTCCGTGTTCGTTTTTGTTATGCTCAAAATAGCTAATCATTTCCTTTTTTATTCCGAAATGATTAAGCAGCTTTAGGGTTACTCTAGTGTCCTCGGCGGCGATAAAATCAACCTCATTAAGTGTTTGAACTGCTCTGGGAGAAAGGTCGCCGAGATTGCCTATCGGAGTTCCGACAACATATAATTTTCCGTTCATTATCTAATCTTATCCTCATATCCATCGGCGTAGGAGCCGTATATTTCCAGCATTTCAGGCGAGAACTTGTTTTCGTTGTTTTTTAGATTAAGCTCACTCTCAACCTCTAAAAATGGTTTTGCACCCTTCTTGCCCTCAATTAGGAACAAAAACGGCTTTTCACCCTGTTTGTCCGAAACAAAGCGAAGTCGCTTCGGCTCGATTTTGTATTCCCTCATAGTTGCAATAACATCCGTCAATCTCTCTGGGCGATGACACATACAAAATCTGCCCATATAGGTCAGCAAATAGCTTGCCGCTCTAACGGCATCCTCAATATTGCAGCAAATCTCATGTCTTGCAATTCTTGCACTTTCACCGAGGCTTTCGATTCCTGTATTGACCGGTTTGTACGGCGGATTCATTGTCACAAGCGAAAAGCATTCGGCAGGGAATTCGTCCTTGATTTTTCTCAAATCGCAGAGATGGGGAGTGAGTCTGTCGCCGAGTGAATTTATTTCTATTGAAGCATTAACCTGCTCGATAGCATTTTTCTGTATGTCCAGACAATGTACACCGCTTTGCCTTTCGTCACGAAGCCAAAGAAACGGAATGATACCGCAGCCTGTTCCCATATCGAGCGGCTTATCCTTGTATTTCGGCTTTGCAAAATGCGACAAAAGAACAGCATCCGTACCGAAGGTATGGTCGGATGATACAGCGATTTTTATATTGTCGGACAATCTTTCATATTTATATTCCATAACGCTATTATAATACAAATATTATTATAATGCAATAAAAAGCACTTCTCCGGCATATTCATATGAATAATTTAGGTGTTTAGCGTTTATATCACCAAAAATTCGGTAAGATATTGAGAATAACCCTGCAAAATAGTTGAGGTGATTGTATCAAAATAAGATTGTCGTACTTTAGCATAGGGTAACGATAATAATCCGAACCCGTCAAAAATGCAGTATTAAAGCGATA
>CAMFPZ010000146.1 GCA_945979635.1 uncultured Eubacterium sp. | reverse complement strand
TTAATTTGAGCTGGGGCGACCAGGGAAGCGACGGAGGAAGCGTTGAAATAAATTCCGGTCTTGAGGTTCAGGACAGATATAATATGGGCACAACGCCAAAATGGAACAATGCCGTAAAGCCGATGCTCGACAAGGAAAAGCCGGCAAAAAAATGGTTCTTAAATTTCCTTTCAACTACGGGAGCCGGTACGAGCGGTGTTGTTGCCTGCTCAAATAATATGAACGACGCATTCTATTTGTACGAGTCGAAGAACAACAAATGCTATGGCATAGTCATTTTTGACTATGTTGCCGAGGGGCTGGCAAAAAAGGTTTTCCAATGTAATGACCTTGTTTCAAAAACGCAGGCAAGCGAATCATCAGGAACCTATTATTATCGACTGAATTTGCATAATTCGGCTATGGTAAAATCGTTCAGCGGCGTTTCGCTGAGGCTGTATTACAAAACGAACAGAGGCTCCGGCACGGAAAAATCCGTATTGCTTTTCCAAAGTGACAGCGGTGCAACAAACGGCTTGCAGTATATGTGCTATCTCGGAAACTGGGATTTTTCGGGTGTAATCGACGGCTTCCCGACAAGGCTTGTATTCTCATATGCCTACCCGTCGGGTAATCGGCTTGCGATAAAATACGAGCTTTATGTGTCGGCAAACACGAATAAAAACGAGGTTAATCTGTTTACTCAAAATTTCGATAAGAGTACAAATACGGATTCGACGGATATTTATTATGTTCCGGACAGCAAAATTCCGAAACCTACTTATGTCCATTTTGATAATCCTGATATCGAAAGCTTTACTGTTCCGAAACAGGGCGAGGCTGATATTACAAAAAGCTTTTCCGCTTATGCCTGCGACCAATACGGAACTGTCTGGGATAGAAATATAACCTCGTATTCGCTAAGCGGAAGCTATAAAGGAATTACATTAAGCGGTAATACTCTGACGGTAAATTATCTCGCGGGAGATAACCGACCTACTTATGTTGATACCCTTGTGGTGTATGTAAAGGCGAATTATACCGGATATGGAGTCACTATTGACTCAGGTACCGAAAAGAGCGTTATGATAACCATTCCGAAAATTGAGTATCAGTTCATAAACGATGACGGAACGGTGCTTGAAACCAATTATGCTTATGCCGGAAGTATGCCTGCGTATAGCCAAGGCTTTCCGGAAAAAACGCCCGACGAGAACGCCCACTATTTGTTCAATAATTGGACAAATGCAACAGGACTTTCTCTTTCAAACAACAAATATTATGCTAAGTATTCATCATATCCTCATACATTTTATGACGAGGTAGTTGAAGCAGGCCCCAACCAAAAGGGCTGTACAAAGCATTATTGCAACTGTGGCTATTTCGAAGAATATGATATAGTAGGCTACGCTTCTGATATGAGCACCCTGACTGCCGCATTGGGCTATACTGATAAGTATAACCAAAAGGATTTCTCGTCCGAAAGCTATGCAGCACTCATGGATATTTGTGACAGATTTGCTCCTACCCAACAGGGCGAGCTTTCACAAAACGAAATAGATGCCGCCGTTGCCGAAATTCTTACAGCAATGAACAGCCTCGTTCCGTATCTTAAATTCTCTGTTAAGGCAGAAAACGGAACTGTGGATGTTTCATATGGTGAAATATCCGGAAGTGCCCAAAGCTCACTTTATGGAACAGAGGTTACTCTTACTGCGACCCCTGATTCAGGATATAAATTCGATGGCTGGTATGAAGCTACTGCAAAGAGAGTGTTCTCGAAGGATACAACATATACCTTCATCGTTTCGTCGAATATCGACCTACGGGCAAGATTTGTACCGATTCAATCCTCAACGCTGACCTTCTATAATGCCAGCGGACAAGAGTGCTTAAGAATTAATAAGCCACAGCGTGAATGGCTGGGTATGACAACCCTTAATGTTGAAATTCCACAGGTTCCTTACAGACTCGGCTATACAAACGGTAGATGGAATCTTGACAAAAACACGACACTTATGAATTTGTCGTTTGGTATGGATGTTGATGTATATCCGATTTATGACTCAACTGAGTATGTACCTCCTACTGTGCCGGAGTCGGACGGCGAAACGCCAAAGGGCGAGCTTTACTATCGCTTCGATGCAGAGAACAAAAAAGGCTCCTTTACTATGGCACTCGGCTTGCCGTCAGGATGTAATGTTAAGGATATTGGTATTGCATTTTTGTACGGTATGCCGGAAAGATTTAATCCGCTTGAGCACAATTTGGTTTTGAGCAACAAGACTATTGAATCAAGATTCGAGGCAGTCTCGGATGACGGAATCTATACAGTTAATATAAATGATTTCTCTTCGGATATAAGCTGGGCGGCTCGAGGCTATGTAACTTATATGGATGCCGACAATATTCTTCACACTGTCTACACAAACCAGATTAATGTAATTGACACAAAAATAGTATAAATGAAAAAAGGGGACTTTTCACAGTTCCCTTTTTAATGATATATGACTTGGATGGGTTGGATTTTGCCGATTGTCTGAACAATATTTACCAACTACGCAGATTTTCTTCGGCTTTTCATTATGTTTGTAATAACAATAGGCAAGCTTTGTGATATACTATTGCTATATTTTTTTGGAGGTACGGTTTTATGATTAATTGTCTGTTTGTCGGCTTGGGTGGTTTTGTCGGTGCAATTATGAGATATCTTGTCGGACTGCTGCCGTTGAAAAATCCTGAGGGCTTTCCGCTTGCAACATTTATCGTGAATGTTGTCGGAGCACTCGCTATCGGATGTATCGCCCTCGCTGTTTCAAAGTATGCAAATATTGACCAAAGGCTGATTTTGTTTTTGAAGGTCGGTATTTGCGGAGGCTTCACTACCTTTTCAACATTTTCGCTCGAAACGGCACAGCTCATCAAAAACGGCTCAATAGGTGTCGCCGTTTTGTATGTCGCATTGAGCATTCTGCTCGGCGTCGCCGCCGCAATGCTCCCCGAACTTTTAGCAAAATAAGTTATAAAACAATCGTCATCAACAAAAGGAACCGTCCCCTTTGTTGGTTTTGGCGTGAAAAAAAGACTGCAAGCAATCCTTTTCGAAATACTTGCAGCCTTTATTCATTTGTTTTTATTGTCTACGCAAATTGTTTCAATAAGCTTTTATTAATGATTCATCCATTCGTAGTCAACCTTGTGTGAATCTTCATTAATTTTATGCAGTTCACTAACTCCTCCGGTAATTGCTGAACCTATTGTTATAGCTTTGGTTGCTTTATCGCATATATTTAATAGTTTTTCCTTATCTTCCAAGT
>CAMFPZ010000145.1 GCA_945979635.1 uncultured Eubacterium sp. | reverse complement strand
CTGGTCGACCCTAGAATTAATACAATCATAATCGACAATCTCATTGCTGTTGCCGAATACAAGGACATTGAGCCGATTATTATTATAACAAAAATTGATCTGGACAATTCAGCTCAAAAATACAAGGAAATCTACGAAAAATCAGGATTCCGAGTTTTATTATGCGACAACAATAATTCCTCAACAGCAGAGCAGATTAAACCGTTGTTGTTTGGAAAATGCTCCGCCTTTACAGGAAATACAGGAGTTGGAAAATCAACATTGCTAAACAATATTTTTCCGTATCTCTCCTTGAAAACAGGTGAAACAAGTAAAAAACTTGGAAGAGGCAAGCACACAACTCGACATTGTGAACTGTTCAAAACGCAGGGCGGATATATCGCTGATACTCCGGGCTTTTCATCACTTGATTTTATGAAATGCGACAGAATACTGAAAGAGGATTTACCATTTTGCTTTAGAGAGTTTGAACCGTTTTTGAATTCTTGCAAATTCACTTCTTGCTCCCACACAACAGACAAGGGGTGTGCCGTTATTGAAGCAGTGAAAAACGGAATCATAGACGAATCGCGACACAAAAGTTATGTAGAAATGTACAACGAGGTTAAAAACATCAAAGAATGGGAAACAAAATAAAGGAATGCTTTATTATTTCAGGAGCTCCTGAAGAGGATTTATCCTATATAGAAGCGAATGCTAATAAAAATGCATATATTATCTGTGCCGACTCTGGATATAAAAAATGCATAAAGCTCAATATTACTCCAAATTTAATTATTGGAGATTTTGATTCAGCTGAGGAGCCCGATATAAAATGCGAAATAAAAAAACTGAAGGCGGAAAAAGCATTTACCGACACATTCCATTGTGTAATTGAAGCACATAATCGCGGCTATAAACGAATCATAATACTAGGTGCAATAGGGGACAGATTCGACCACACCTATGCGAATATCCTTTGCCTAAACTATTGCAAAAATAACGATATAGAATGTTATATTATTAACAGCAAAAACCGCATTTCACTAATAACAAAGCAAAAACAAATAAAAAAGGAATACGAAAATTTTTCTTTATTTGCCTTTATGGAGCCCTGCACGGGAATAAGAATCAACGGAGCATACTACACCGCCGGCTTTTATTCTCAAGAGGCTCTTGATTTCAAAATAGATGACCAAATGGGTGTCAGCAACTATGTTTGCGATGAAGCGGCAACCATTTCGTTAGAATCCGGAACACTCCTTTTAGTTGAAAGTAACGATTAAGCCTCATTTGCATATACTATAATAAACGCAAAAGTCGAGGTGTTTATTATGAAAAAGCAATGCAAAAGAGATTATCTGCTCTTGGCATTCGGAATTGGGTGTGTTTTGGCATGCTGTCTTCCTACCGTATGGGTAACCCGTATGCTTGCAATCGTCGTAATACTCCTCGGATTAGTGATTTGCTTGAGAAAGTAGGGGTATATGTGAAAATGGTATTAATCAAAAGTCCAAAGCTTCTTGCTCCGATATTAAGGGCAGTATTCGGCGTCAAAAAAATACATTACGAAAACTGAAAAATAAATTATACTTTAAGCAGACCCTGTTCATTGAGCAGGGTCTGTTTTCATTATTGCACGAAAAATAATAATTAATTATTGACAAACGATAATTATCGTGATATAACATACACAGGAAACATATTAATTAACGAGGTGTGCAATTATGAAAACAAAAAACACATTATCAATAAACAAAAAAGATAAGCTGCTATTTTTACCTGTGGCAATAATATGCTTTTGGTTTATTGACATAATTTTCAAAGCAAATTCATTTGGCTTGGGTATAACAGTATTTTATCTATTTGTATTAGCAACAAGCTCCTACTATCTAATAGAAAAAAAGATTTTTCCATCCATATTCGGTATAGTAGCCTGTGCATTAAGCATAGCATCATCATTTTCAATAACCCTGTTTAATGATGAAATTAGCCAAATACTTATGCCCTTTGTAACGATTGGGCTGTACGCTATATATTGCATAAGCTTTATTATTTCTGATGAATGCTTTGGTACCTACAAAGTAGGCATATCTCTATTACGCTCTATTTTAAAAAATCCGTTTAAGTCTATGCCGAAAATTGTTACATCCCTAAAAGAAGGTGACGGCAACTCAAGAAAACCGATTTCAGGAATAATAGGAATAATTGTATAAATACCCGTTCTATGTGCAATAATTCCGCTTTTAGTAAAATCAGATGCCGCATTTAGCGGACTTGTATCGAATACCTTTGAAGAGTTAAGTGCCTATATTACCAGAATAATATTAGCAATAATCATTTTCCCTTATTGCTATTCTTATCTCTTTTCTGTAAAAAAAGGTGACAAGAATACAAATATAACAAGAATTAAGCATACTAAAACACTTGCCTCAAATGGTTGTGTCTCTTTTTTGAGCGTTATCAGCTTAACATATTTATTCTATCTTTTCTCACAGCTTGCATATTTTTTTAGTGCCTTTTCATTTATGCTTCCAAGGGATTATGAAAAAACCGCTTCACAATTTGCTCGAAAGGGCTTCTACGAAATGTGCATAGTTTGTGCTATAAATATTCTGATAATCAGCATTGTATGTATCTATTCAAAAAGCTTCAAACAGAATAAAGCAATAAAAGGACTATCATTATTCATTTTAGCATTCTCGATATTACTCGTGATAATTGCAATGCAAAAAATGGTTATGAATATCAGTATATACGGACTTTCAAAGAACAGAATTCTTGTTTTTGCTTTTATGCTTATAATTCTGTTGACCCTTGTACTGTTTATTACTCACTTATTTATACCGAGATTACAGTATATGAAGATAATAATTCTATTCAGCAGTATTTTGCTTATCGGAATTTCATATTCAAATATTGATGCTCGAATTGCCGATTATAATATAAAAGCATACAATAATAATTCAATCAGCAATTTAGATATTAATGATATTTCAAGCCTATCCGACGGTGCTATTCCATATCTCATTGAGCTATCAAAAACAGATAATTCCGCCATGGATGATTTAGTTTTCTCGGTTAGAAATAAATACAAGGATATTATCAAAATCGATGATAATAAAATTATAAAGAAAAATACTGCTTCGTTTTATGAAATCAATCTTGCACATATAAAGGCGGCAAATGAGATATGCGAATACTATCAGGAATTAAACGAAAAAGATGCTGCAGAGTTTGTAAGCAAAATTATAAATGGTAATGCTTCATATAATTCTAACAGCACAAAAATAGATACCTGTCTCTTATACACATCTCCGAGCCCACGAG
>CAMFPZ010000144.1 GCA_945979635.1 uncultured Eubacterium sp. | reverse complement strand
AACTCCACTACTCGCTGACCAAGGTTTTCGATCCCCGTCGAAATCCTTTCATCCCCATATGTTTTACTATTTAATTAATATCTTTCCTTAAATTCTCGTTCAATGGTGCGGTTTGCATCACGCTTTGCCTGAACGGCACGCTTGTCATAAAGCTTTTTACCCTTGCAAAGCCCTATTTCAAGCTTTGCTCTGCCATTCTTTATATACAGCTCGAGCGGAATAATCGAAAGTCCCTGTTGCTGGCTTTCGCCGAAAAGCTTCATAATTTCTCGTTTGTGGAGCAAAAGTTTTTTCTTACGCATTGGGTCACGATTGAAGCGATTGCCCATTTCATAGGGAGAAATATGCATACCGATTGCATACATTTCCCCGTCGTCAACCGAGCAAAAGCTATCCTTCAAATTCACCCTACCGGCACGAATAGACTTTATTTCCGTACCGAAAAGCTCGATACCGGCCTCGTATTTGTCCAGCACGAAATAATCGTGATAGGCTTTTTTGTTTTTTGCAACAGTGATAATCTGCTCTGCCAAGCCCATCACTCCCTTCGCTGTTAAATAATGCTTCTACCCTCGATTGCACGAGAGAGGGTAATCTCGTCTGCATATTCCAAATCTGCTCCAACAGGCACACCGTATGCAAGGCGACTTACGGTAATGCCCATAGGCTTTAGCAATCTGGAAATATACATTGCGGTTGCCTCGCCCTCGACGGTTGGATTAGTCGCCATAATGACCTCCTCAACATCGCCGTTTCCGAGCCTTGCTATAAGTTCTTTAATCCTAATTTGGTCAGGGCCGATATTATCCATCGGCGAAATAGCACCATGAAGAACATGATAGGTTCCGTCATAATCGTGGGTTCGCTCAATGGCGGCAACATCTCTCGGATCCTCAACAACGCAGATAACGCTTTTATCTCTTGTGCCGGATTTACAAATAGGGCAAAGCTCATCATCCGCCAAATCACAGCAAATCTTGCATTGTTTGATTTTTGTGTGAGCGTCTGTTATTGCTTTAGCAAAGCTCTCTGCCTCCTCGTCGGAAAGGCCGAGAATATAAAATGCCATTCGCTGTGCTGTTTTATGACCAATGCCTTGCATACGCTCAAATTGGTCTATTAAATTTTGAAGCGGTGCAAGATTGTATGCCATAATAACCTCTACTGAAATGAATTGTTTTTACAGTCCCGGAATATTGAGTCCGCCTGTTACGCTGTCGAGCTCTCTTTCTGCTTCCTCGTCAATTTGGCGAGCAGCCTCATTAAGAGCCGCAACGAGCATATCCTCGAGCATTTCTACATCCTCAGGGTCAACAACCTCCGGATTGATACCGATTGCCTTAACCTCGTGCTTGCCGGTCATAGTGATTTCTACCATACCGCCGCCGGATGTAACGACATATTCCTTTGCCTCAAGCTCGGCTTTTTTTGCTTCAATATTCTCCTGCATCTTTTGTGCTTGCTTGAGCATAGCCTGCATATTCTGCGGGCCGCCGCCCATACCCTTTGGTAATCTAGCCTTCATAGTTATCTCCTTTTTTCGTTATTTTATTTCTATGTTGAACGATCCCGATACTTGGTTTATCAGGTTCTCTAACGGGTCACGCCTTTGAGCCGGTGCATCACCGGCACGCTTGAACAATCCAAGCTTATATTGAACTCCCGTAACGTCGAACAATGCCTTTTTGATTGATTTTGAATGCATTGGTATTTTTATAAAATCCCGAATCGTTGGATTTGGGCTGTCAATAAGGAAGAATTGCCCTCTGACATATCCCTTCGCTCCGCTCAAAACGCCAAACAACGGAATATTATTTTTATGCAAAACATCCATAAATTCGCCCCATTGAGCAAATTCCGTAGTCTCGTTTTCATCTGTATTCGGCAATGGTGGGGCTTTTGTTTCCTGTCTCTGCGGTTCAACCTTCGGCGTCGACTCTACAATCGGATCCGACTTAACGGCGGATTCTTCAACAATTGAATTATCCTGCTTCTGCGGTTGTTCAACAGACTTAGGCTTTTCTTCAACAGCATTATCGGATTGTGTCGGCTGCTGCGGAATTTGTGTTTTTTCAGAAGGTATTACGGAACCTCCGACTGTAATTGCTCTTTCGAGTGATGCTACTCGTTCAAGAATTGAGCCGATGCTTTCCTCGAGCTTTGGCTCACAGAGCTTTACAAATGCCATCTCGACCTCGATTCGTGCTGAAGCACCGCCTTTGATGGTCACTAATGTGTTTTGAAATAAATCAAGTGCGTAAATGATTCCCTCAACGCTGAATGCCTTTGATGCTTCCATAATCGTATTGTATTCGTCATCGGTGCAAATAATCAGCTCGCGGCTTTTGCGAACAGTTTTTGCAACTAGGAAATTACGAAAATGATTTATCATTTCAACACATAGGCGTTCCATATCAAAGCTGTTTTGGTACAGCTCGCTGATGAGTGACATTGCTCGGTTGCAATCCTTATTTGCTATATAATCGCTCAGCTTGTACATTGCCTCTTTGCCGGCAAGGCCTGCAACCTCCGACACGAGAGCACTGTCGATATTATTGCTCCTGCCTGCACACTGGTCAAGAATGGAAAGACCGTCACGCAAGGCACCATCAGCAATCCTTGCGATGAGCACAGCGGCGTTTTCCTCTAGGGTTAATCCCTCCTGAAGTGCAACGGATTTCAGACGAACCGCCATTGTTTCCGGCTGGATTCGCTTAAAGTCGAAGCGTTGACATCTCGAGAGAATTGTTGCAGGTAGCTTGTGAACCTCGGTAGTTGCGAGGATGAAAATAACGTGTGAAGGAGGCTCCTCCAGAGTTTTTAGGAGTGCGTTAAATGCTCCTGTTGAGAGCATGTGCACCTCGTCGATAATATATACTCTGTATTTTCCTCGGCTCGGAGCATAATTCGTTTCGTCACGAAGCTCACGAATGTTGTCTACGCCGTTGTTAGAAGCTGCGTCGATTTCGACTACATCATAGATAGAACCGTTGTCGAGTCCCTTACAAACCTCACATTCGTTACACGGCTCGCCGTTTATGTTGTTTTCGCAATTTACTGCCTTTGCAAGAATTTTTGCACAGGTGGTTTTTCCTGTTCCTCTTGAGCCTGTGAAAAGATAAGCGTGGGAAACTCTTCCGTTTTTTATTTCATTTTTGAGCGTGGAGGTAATGTGGTCCTGACCGTAAACATCGGCAAAAACCTTCGGTCTGTATTTTCTGTATAAAACCTGGTACATACTTTTACCTCCAAATCATTAGTTAAAAAATGCTTCTACGCCCTCGGCGTAACGTACAGACTTGTCTGAGGCACACAGAATAATCCACTTATTGCTGCTCG
>CAMFPZ010000143.1 GCA_945979635.1 uncultured Eubacterium sp. | reverse complement strand
TGTCCTTGCTGCGGAGCACCTGCAAAGAGAGAAACAGATACTATGCCTCAATGGGCAGGCTCATCGTGGTATTTCCTCCGCTATTGTGATCCTCATAATGATAAAGAGCTTATTTCAAAGGAGGCGGCTGAATACTGGTCACCTGTTGATTGGTATAACGGCGGTATGGAGCACACTACGCTTCATCTTCTTTATTCAAGATTCTGGCATAAATTCCTTTATGATATTGGCGTTGTTCCTACCTCCGAGCCGTACCAAAAGAGAACATCTCATGGTATGATTCTCGGTGAAAACGGCGAGAAGATGTCAAAATCCAGAGGAAATGTTGTTAATCCTGATGAAATTATTGACACCTATGGAGCAGATACAATGCGTTTGTATGAAATGTTCATAGGCGATTTCGAAAAGGCAGCTCCTTGGAATAGTGACTCAATCAAGGGGTGCAAGAGATTTTTGGAAAAATTCTGGAATCTTCAGGAAAAGGTTGTTGATGGTGATGAGTATTCCGAGCAGCACGAGGCTCTTATTCACAAGACAATCAAGAAGGTTACAGAGGATATTGATAATCTAAAGGCAAATACTGCTATTGCAGCAATGATGACGCTCGTAAATGAGCTTTCCTCAAAGGGCTGTAATAAGGCAGAGCTTAAAACACTTACAGTATTACTTAACCCATTTGCTCCTCATATTACAGAGGAAATGTGGGAGGTTATGGGCTTCGGCGGAATGGTAAACGAAGCCGAATGGCCGGTATTTGACGAAGAAAAAACAAAGGAAAACAGCATCGAAATTGTACTACAGGTTTTGGGTAAGGTTCGTGCAAAGATTACCATTCCTGTTAATATGCCAAAGGACGAGGTTATTGCTCTTGCAAAGGCAGAGCCGAAGATTGCCGAGCTTCTTGCAGGCAAGGAAATCAAGAAGGAAATTTTTGTGCCGGGTAAGCTTGTAAACTTTGTTGCAATGTAAAAATGGATGTGATATTGTGGATAATAAAATATTAGAATGTTGTGAGGAAAATTTAGTTCATCAAAATCTTTTGGATATTGTGGACAAAAAAATGCCTGATGAAACAAAGCTTTACGATTTGTCGGAGCTGTTCAAGGTTTTCGGCGATTCAACAAGGATTCGTATTCTTTTCGTGCTTTTTGAGGCAGAGGTGTGCGTGTGCGACCTGGCTGAAGCACTCAATATGACGCAGTCTGCAATATCTCATCAACTCAAGATTTTGAAGCAGAATAAGCTCGTAAAGAGCAGGAGAGAGGGAAAATCTATTTTCTATTCACTTGCCGATGACCATGTGCGAACCATCATTTCGATGGGACTTGAGCATATTGAGGAAAACGATTAATGATGAATCACAAATAACGAAGGGGGCGACAGAAATCAAAAGAATAGTAAGATGTGTTCTGGAATTGTGTTTAATTCTATCTGTTGCCCTCTCGTTTGCAATGCCGGCCAAGGCCGAAACTACCCAGCTTGGTACGCGACTGAAAAACAGTAATACCTTCTATCTTTATAGCTACTCCGAAAAAACACTGTACATAAACGGATATGGGGATATTCCTAATCTCTCTAACAGCACGGCGAGTATTCCATGGCTTGAGTGGCCGAGCGACAGAATAAAAAGAGTTGTGGTCAGTGATGGAATTACCTCCCTCGGAAATTATGTTTTTTATGGCGTTTCCGCCGGTGAATTTGTCCTTCCGTCAAGTCTTAAGCGAATAGGCAGATATGCACTTTCTAATACGGGCGGAATGAAAAAATGGTCTATCCCGTTCGGAGTCGAAATAATAGATGATTATGCTTTCTATGGCTGCTCGTCGCTTGAGGAGGTTGAAATTCCGCCAAGCGTTACTTCAATAGGCTCAAGCTCATTTGCACTTTGTTCAAAGCTTAAAGGGGTGAGGATTCCATCCTCGGTTACCAATATTTCGAGCAAGGCTTTTTATCGTTGTGTAAACCTGCAGGAGGTTGTTTTCTCCTCGATGACGCAATTTATTGATATTGGTGCGAATGCGTTTTTAGATTGCCAAAAGCTTTTGTATGTTGATTTACCACGGGGTGCTGCGTGTCTTACAAATGCGTTCGGCTATATTAGTGCAACAAAAATGCTTGAGGGCTTTTCTATGGGAGTGTTTGGAAATTCACCGGGACATAGTTATGCCCAGGATAATCAAATTCCATATATAATTATTGACTCTGTTTATGTTGAATGCGGCGTGGAATACAAGAATTCGTTTGCCGCTGACGAGCTTGATGACACTCATTTTTACAAAATCAATGTCGAAAACAGCGGACAATATGTTATTTATACAAACGGCGAATGTGATACTGTCGGAGAGCTTTTTTTGGATGGAGAAAGTCTGTGCCGAAATGATGATATAGATATTTCTAACCGTGGATTTTGTATCAGGGCAGACCTTGAGGCAGGCACGGAATATGAGCTTCGTATCAAAACAGTAAAAATGGATGCCGAGTATACGCTTTTGATGTATCCTGACGGGATATCCGGCTTCAATGTGCTCAAGGGTTCAATAACGAAGTCGGCAAACGAGTCGAAAATTCGGGATGGTGTTAGGATTTATACCATCACTCCCGATATGCTTAATAGCTTTGCACTTGTTGTTAGCTTTGCCGACGGCAGTACATATCCTATGTATTATAATCGCTATATTGCAGGCGAATATGTCGAAATTGTTGATGAACAGAAAACGACTCCGTTTGTATGCGGAGAAAACTCGGCGTATCTGTCATTAGGAGGTCAAAGGGCGTCCTATCCGTTTTATGTTACTCATAGCTATACCTCCCAAACTGTTGCACCAACCGAGGATGACGACGGCTACGATTTATTTACCTGTATTAGCTGTGGTGAAACATATAAGGATAATTTTGTCGAAACAACCTCGTTTGTTGTTACGGGATTATGTGTTATGGATGAGGATAAATTTGGTAGACACGAATATGATGTTCCATATAATAACGCCTATATCACCGTGGATGGCAGAAGATACGAAATAAACGACGACGGAACCTTTGCTATCAGAACCTTTACGGATTGTTGGGCTGTAGTTCACAATGATTACGGCGGTAATGTAACATTGAAGATTGATATATCAAACGGAAGCTACCATTACGGAACGATTGCTCTTGAACCCTACGATTTGAATAGGGACGGAATTGTGAATGCAAAGGATTACGCAATTTACTATAAGGAAAATTACGAAAGATTGGGCGAGGATTATTGGCGATTCGGGGATAATTATTATTTATTGTAGGAAATGACCGAATTATCAACCTGTCTCTTATACACATCTGACGCTGCCGACGATACTCCTTGTGT
>CAMFPZ010000142.1 GCA_945979635.1 uncultured Eubacterium sp. | reverse complement strand
CACAAGGAGTATCGTCGGCAGCGTCAGATGTGTATAAGAGACAGTGATATATCACCAAAAAGAATTAAAAAGGAACAGTTTTACGCCGTTATTGAAATCTCGAAGGGCGGAAAAAACAAGTATGAGCTCGACAAGGAAACAGGTATGCTCAAGCTTGACAGAGTTCTTTTTACTTCAACACACTACCCTGCTAACTATGGTTTTATTCCTCGCACATACGCAAGCGATAACGACCCGCTTGATGTTCTTGTTTTATGTAGCGAGCAAATAAGACCTATGACAATCGTTGAATGTCGTCCAATTGGTGTTCTTGTTATGGAGGATGGCGGCTTTAAGGATGAAAAAATTATTGCCGTTCCGGTTAATGATCCAAATTATAATTCGTATACCGACATTGACCAGCTTCCAAGCCACAGATTCGACGAAATCAAGCATTTCTTCGAGGTATATAAGAGCCTTGAGCACGACAAAAATACATCTGTAACCGAGGTTAGGCCAAGAGAGGCAGCAATTGAGATTGTTCAAAGCTGTATCGACAACTACATCAAAAAATTTCAGATGTAATAGCCGACATAAATTCCTGTCCTTACAATGAGGCACGGGGTTTATATAATTATCACGGAGACGTATCGAAGTGGTCATAACGGGGCTGACTCGAAATCAGTTAGGGAGCAATCCCCCGCGAGTTCGAATCTCGCCGTCTCCGCCAAAGAAAAGAAGCATCTTATCTAAAGGTGCTTCTTTTATATTTTTGTGTAAAGAAGTAGAAAAACGGCGTACCGAAGCGGTACGCCGTAAATACTTGTTTTTAGATGGATGAAAGAAGCTTTGGAAGTCTTGCAATAGTGCCTGCAAGAGTCCAGAAAATCTTGCTGAAGCCAACGAATGACGACTGGTCATCATTGAGCATCATCAAAAGACCTTCAGCCTGTTGCTCACTAAATGCACCCATAGACATCTGTACAAAGTTACGGATAGGGATTTGGGTAGCCATAGCTGCAAGCATCTTTCCGTCACCGTTTTCTGCAGAGCCCATACCACTCATAACCTTTGTAATAAGGTTGCAGAGTCTACCGCCCCATTTTGTATGTCTTGCATCGTTGAGGCAGCAATACTTATCAATACGCTTATTTTCATCAATTTCCGGACTTGGAAGCTCGCCATAAACAGCGGCAAAATCATCTCTGGAAATGTTAGTAACATCATTATAATAAGCAGGGGCTGTTGCTCTATAATCAGGAATATCACAAGCAGGAGCTTCAACGCTGACAACAGTCGAAAGCTTAATATCTCTCGATGAAGCACCGATCATAATATCAAATTCACCTGATTCAACACACCAATCACCGATGTTTACATTATAGAAAGCGAATGCTCTCTTGCAGAGCTCGAGGGAAATCTCCTGCTCCTCTCCAGGCTCAAGGAATACCTTTTTGAATGCCTTAAGCTCTTTTTCTGGACGGAAGATAGTTGATTCCTTATCGGCAACATAGAGCTGTGCAATTTCTGCACCTGCTACATCGCCTGTGTTCTTAATCTTGAACGAAACAGTGAGCTTATCGGTATCCTTAATGCTATCTGCAGAAGTCTTGATATCGCTATACTCAAAGGTTGTATACGAAAGACCGTAGCCAAACGGGAATACAACATCGAGATTTGCTTTGTCATAATATCTATATCCAAGATAGATACCCTCTCTATGCTCGGATGTTACAGGACCGCCGGGATAATTTCCGTATGTTGGGTTTACCTCAAATGAGGTTGGATATGTTTCGGAGGTCTTACCTGATGGATTAACCTTACCTGTGAGGATATTTGCAACAGCGGCACCGCCTGCCTGTCCGCCGAGGCCTGAATTAAGGAGAGCCTTAACCTCTCCAAGCCATGGCATAAGAACTACTGAACCACCGGCAAGAACAACAACAGTATTAGGATTAGCCTGTACAACAGCAGAAACGAGCTTATTATGGTTTGCTGGCATTTCGATAGTTTCTCTATCGTAGCCCTCACCCTCAAAGTCTTCTGTAAGGCCAACGAATACAACAGCAACATCAGCCTTCTTTGCAGCCTCAACCGCCTCGGAGGTAAGCTGTGCTTCAGTCATTCTCGTTTTAGATTCCTTCTTTGAAGGAGCAGTCTTGTAATAGCCCTGTGCATAATCAACATCAACGCCGAGAGCAACAAGCTCGTCATATGCATTAGAGAGCATAGTTGGATTAATTACGGATGAACCTGCACCCTGGAAACGAGGGGCCTTTGCCATTTCACCGATCACAGCAACCTTTTGGCCTGCCTTAAGCGGAAGAATATTCTCATCGTTCTTAAGGAGAACCATCGAGCCCTCTGCAACCTTTTGAGCCACCTTATGGTGAGCCTTCTTGTCATATGTATGAGCCTTCTCAAGAGCCGGCTTTGACTTCAGGATAAGGTCAACAACTGTATCAACTCTCTCATCAAGAACGGCCTCATCAAGTGTTCCGTCCTTTACAGCAGCAACAATCTTTGCGGCATTGAGCTTACCGGAGGTTGGCATTTCCAAATCTGTTCCTGCCTTTACGCCGTCAACTCTATCTACCGAAGCACCCCAGTCGGTTACGATAAGGCCCTCAAAGCCCCATTCCTTACGGAGAACCTGTTGTTGAAGCCATTCATTCTGTGAGGCATATACGCCATTAATTCTATTATAAGAATTCATTACAGTCCAAGGCTGTGCTTCCTTAACGGCAATCTCGAATGCAGGGAAATAAAGCTCACGCATTGCACGCTCGTCAATTACCTCATTAAGAACCATACGGAAGGCTTCCTGCGAGTTACAAGCAAAGTGCTTTAATGATGTGCCAACTCCCTTTGACTGAACGCCATTGATTACAGCAGCAGAGCACTTACCTGCAAGGATTGGATCCTCGGAAAAGTACTCAAAGTTTCTGCCACAGGTTGGTGAGCGTTTGATGTTTGTACCGGGACCAAGGATAACAGATACCTTTTCTTTAAGGCACTCCTCTGCCATAGCAACGCCCTCTTCAAAGAGAAGCTCTTCATCCCATGAGCAGGAGGATGTTGCAGCCGGCGGGAAGCAGGTTGTCGGAACAGAATTACCCAGACCGATACCGCCTGTCTTTGTTTCGCCCTCTTCAGGAACATAGTCCTTTCCTTTTGCCTTACGAAGACCGTGAGGTCCGTCGGTAATGCAAATTTTAGGGAGGCCGAGCGATTCGTCAGACTCTAAATGCCAATAGTCATAGCCGGAAACGAATGTTGCCTTTTGTTCAAGGCTCATCTTTCCTACGATTTCAGAGTGTTTCATAAGAACCCCTTTCTTTTACATAAATTTACAAATACATTATACAACAAGAGCTTTAAT
>CAMFPZ010000141.1 GCA_945979635.1 uncultured Eubacterium sp. | reverse complement strand
GATTCCTCTACGTCTCGTGGGCTCGGAGATGTGTATAAGAGACAGGCTATAAAAATTCACAAATAACACAATTGTGAGATAGCAAAGCTCATATCACGCCTTGTCCGGCTACAACAAGGGTTAAACCGTGATTCTTAATTAATTTGTAGCCGGAAAGGCTTTGTGAATTTCTATGTACAAGGATTCGAAAAAACTGCAAAACGATGAGCGTTATGCAAGAGCTTGCCTGATTTTTGCAAAAAATCTCGGATTAATTGACGACGAGAGCTATGAAGGCGTCAGGGCAAGATGTGTGGAAGAAAACAAAAAAAGAGCAAGACAACAAGAAAACGGTGAGGTTTTCTACGGACTTACTCGCTATACCTTCAAGGAATATCTTGAATGGGAGCTAACAAAATTCCGTCTTGATTTTATCAGCGAGAGCAAAGAAGTCAAAAAGGCATATAATTTCCGCGAAATACCAAAAAAAGAATTAAAAGCCTATTACAAAAGCAACAAGGACCTATTCACCCGATACAGCGGTGACAGGTTCCCATACAGAGATGTTAAGCTTATAATCAAAAAGAGAATCAGAGAGGAGGAGTTCGAAAATGAAATCAACGATATATTATGTAAGCTCGATTAACGGAAGCAACTCAAACGACGGCTTGAGCGAACAAACACCATTCGAAACCCTCAACAAAATTAATGAAATAAGCCTAAACCCGGGTGATAAGGTTCTGCTTGAAAAGGGTTCGGTTTTTGCCTCTCAATTTCTTCACATTAAAGAGTGCGGCGATATAAACGGAGAAATTATTGAAATCGCATCCTACGGCGAAGGCGAGGAAATGCCCAGAATAGATGCCGACGGCAAGGGCATATGGTATCAAGACTATGGATTGCCGCTCGATTTCAAGGGTCATATATACAAGGGTGATGTTTCATCAACTGTTTTGCTTTATGATACAGAAAACATCTATATCCACGACATTGAAATAACCAATTTCGAGGAATACACAAACGCAAAGGAATACTCTGATCCAAATAAAATGGACAGAACAGGCGTTGCTGTTGTTGCACAAAACAGAGGCACAATTCATTCAATAACATTAAGCAATCTTTATGTTCACGATGTAAACGGAAATGTTTACAACAAGCATATGAACAACGGCGGAATCTATATGACTGCATTCAAGCCGGAGGATGAAGAAAAAACAGGTATTCCAAGATACAACGGCATCACTGTTAAGGACTGTCATATTGAAAATGTCAGCCGTTGGGGTATTGCTGTCGGATATACATATAACCACGCACAGTTTTCAACAAAGGAGCTGGAGGAAGCGACCTTCAGGAAATACGGAAATGAAAACATTATCTTGATAAACAATTTTGTAAAAAACGCAGGCGGAGATGCTATTACACCTATGTATGCCCTTCGTCCGCTTACAGAGCACAATGTTTCGCTCTCGTGTGCAACAGAAATGAATGACAGAATATACGCTTATCCCGAAAAGAGAATGGGAAAGGTTGCAGCAGCAATTTGGCCGTGGAAATGCAAGGACGCTATATTCAGATTCAACGAGGCTTGCGACACAAGACTCAATCAAGACGGTATGGCATACGATGCCGATTCGGGAGACGGAACAGTATATGAGTACAATTACAGCAGACAAAACGACGGCGGTTGCATAATGTTCTGTATGCAGGAGGCAATACATAATACATTCGTCAATAATGTAAGCTACGATGATTTAGGTGGTCTTATAAGTCCCGTAAAAAATCCTGACGCTTATATTGCAAACAACACCTTCATAAAGAGAAAAAGCGTTCCGCTTCTTCGCAAAAAAATGAAGAGTGGAAAATACAAGCTTGAAAATAATAATATTATTGAGATAGAGGAGTAATTCTATGGAAAAGAAAATGGGCAGAGTAACTATTCCAACCGATACTGATGTCGTTAAGGAAACACTCGAAATTATGGAGGAATGGGGTGCAGACGCCATTCGTGACTGTGACGGGACAGAGTTTCCGCAGGAGCTCAAGGACACAGGAGCAAAGGTTTATGCGACCTACTACACAACCCGCAAGGACAACGAATGGGCAAAGGCAAATCCAGACGAAATCCAACAGATGTACATAATGACAACCTTCCACACGGCTGTTGAGGACACTCTGGAAATTCATCTTATGGACCATCTTTACCCGGATATGCTCAAGGTCAACAGCCATGACGATATTAGTAGATGGTGGGAGGTTATTGACCGAACAACAGGCGAGGTTGTTCCATACGGAGAATGGAGCTACAATGAAGAAAGCGGAAATGTTATTATTTCTCCTACCAACAAATTCCACGAATACACAGTAAGCTTTCTGGCTTACATTATGTGGGATCCTGTTCATATGTACAACTCGGTTGTAAACGAATGGAAGGATGTTGAGCCGCAGATGACCTTCGATGTTCGTCAGCCGAAGACAAGAGCTCATTCTCTCGACAGGCTTCGCAGATTTTTGGAAACGCACGAATATGTTGATGTTGTTCGTTTCACAACCTTTTTCCATCAATTCACGCTAATTTTCGATGAGCTTGCAAGAGAAAAATGGGTGGATTGGTTCGGATATTCAGCATCGGTTAGTCCGTATATTCTCACTCAATTCGAAAATGAGGTCGGCTACAAGTTCAGACCTGAATTCATTATTGACCAGGGATATATGAACAATATGTACAGAATTCCTTCAAAGGAATTCAAGGATTTCCAAAACTTCCAAAGACGCGAGGTTGCAAAGCTTGCAAAGGAAATGGTTGATATTGTTCACGAATACGGCAAGGAAGCAATGATGTTTATGGGCGACCACCATATCGGTATGGAGCCATTTATGGATGAATTCGCTTCCGTGGGTCTTGATGCAATAGTAGGAAGCGTAGGAAACGGTGCTACTCTGCGTCTTTTCAGCGACATCAAAAATGTTAAATACACAGAGGGAAGATTCCTTCCGTATTTCTTCCCTGACACATTTTATGAGGGCGGTGACCCAATCAAAGAGGCAAAGGTTAATTGGGTAACGGCAAGAAGAGCTATTCTCCGAAGCCCAATCCAAAGAATAGGCTACGGCGGCTACCTAAAGCTTGCTCTTCAGTTTCCTGATTTTGTCGAGTACATCAAGGATGTTTGTAACGAGTTCCGCACACTTTATGATAACATTCAAGGCGTCACTCCGTATTGTGTAAAGAGAGTTGCTGTGCTCAATTGCTGGGGAAAAATGAGATCATGGGCAAATCATATGGTTCACCACGGCCTGTATTACAGACAAAATTATTCATATTTTGGAATAATCGAAGCGTTGAGCGGTGCTCCGTTTGATGTTTCATTCATCAGCTTCGACGACATAAGAG
>CAMFPZ010000140.1 GCA_945979635.1 uncultured Eubacterium sp. | reverse complement strand
ACCTTTTTTCTTGTTGTTCTCTGAATATTTGCAAAGTTTACGAAAATACCCTGTGCAGTTTCGGGACGGAGATAAATCTCATCCTTGCTGTCTTCAGTAACGCCTTGGAAGGTCTTGAACATAAGGTTGAACTGACGAATGTCGGTAAAATTGTGTGCACCGCAGTTTGGGCAGGGGATGTTGTGCTCGTTGATGTAATCACTGAGTTCATCGTTGCTCCAGCCTGCAACATTTGTGCCGTCGAAATCCTCGATAAGCTGGTCGGCTCTGTGGCGAGTCTTACATTCACAGCAGTCCATAAGCGGGTCAGAAAAGCCGCCGAGGTGACCTGAAGCAACCCAAGTCTGTGGGTTCATAAGAATGGCTGAATCAAGTCCGACATTATATTTGTTTTCTTGAATGAACTTCTTTCTCCAAGCGTCCTTGATATTTGTTTTCAGTTCGACGCCGAGTGGTCCGTAATCCCAAGTGTTTGCAAGTCCGCCGTAAATTTCACTACCCGGATAAACGAAGCCTCTACCCTTACAGAGTGAAACGATTTGGTCTAATGATTTTTCTGTATTAAGCATAATTCATTTCCTCCAAATTATATTGCCTTATATTATAACTTATTATATCGTTTTGGTCAACCTATTTTGTAATGCTCATCCGAAAGTACGCTGTGGGCACATTTTATTCCGTCAACTGCGGCACTTATAATACCGCCTGCGTATCCTGCACCTTCGCCGCAAGGGTAAATGCCCTGTATGTTGCATTCTAAGAATTCATCACGCAAAATTCGAACGCTTGATGAACTTCGTGTTTCGGGAGCGGTGAGTACAGCGTCATATAGATTGAAGCCGTCTAGCTTCTTGTCCATTTGAACTATCGCGGACTTCATAGTTGCTGAAACCTTCTGCGGTAAGCATAAATCAATGTTGGTCAGCGTTATTCCTGTTGCACAGGTGGGCTGTACGCTTCCAAGCGACTTGCTTTCCTCTCCCTTTAGAAAGTCTCCGACGAGCTGGGCAGGTGCCGAATAATCGCTTCCTGCAAGCTTGAATGCAGTGTTCTCTATTTCACGCTGATAATATATTCCTGCCAGAGGGTGGTCGGAGGGGAAATCGGCAGGCTCGATTCCCACGAGTAATGCCGAGTTTGCATTTTCGCCGTCACGAGCGAGAGTACTCATTCCGTTTACTATTACGCCCTCTTTTTCGCTTGCCGCCGCAACTACTGTTCCTCCCGGACACATACAGAAGGTGTATGCCCCTCGTTCGTGGAGTCCGTGACAAGCAAGCTTGTAATCGGCTGCTCCGAGCTTTGGATGATTGGCGAATTTTCCGTATTGCGATTTGTTGATGAGGCTTTGAGGATGCTCGATTCTTGCACCGACGCTGAACGGTTTTTGAATAATCTCGACGCCCATATTGTACAGCATTTCCACAGTATCCCTTGCACTGTGACCTATTGCCATAATAACGCTGTCGGTTTCAATATCAAATCTCTCGCCGTGGTGAATATATGAAATGCCCTGTATTGCCTTGTTTGCAATATGGAGCTTATCCAGCTTGCACTCAAGCCTTACTTCTCCGCCGAGGCTTTCGATTTTCTTTCGAATGTTCTTCACTACGATTGCAAGCCTGTCCGTTCCTATATGAGGCTTCGATGAATAGAGTATTTCTTCGGGTGCTCCTGCTTCATATAACTCATCGAGCACCTTTCGAATGAATGGACTCTTTATTCCTGTTGTAAGCTTTCCGTCCGAGAAGGTGCCTGCACCTCCTTCGCCGAATTGAACATTGCTTTCCTCGTTGAGCTTTTTTTTGGTCCAAAATTCATTTACGTCTCTTTGGCGTGATTCTACATCCTTGCCACGCTCCAGAATGATTGGTCTTGTACCTGCCTGTGCAAGAATGAGTCCGGCAAGCATACCCGCAGGTCCAAAGCCGACCACTATGGGTCTGAATTGTCCCGAACGATTGTTGATTGGCAATTCATAATGATAAGGCTTCACTATGCTGACCTTGTTTGATTTGCACTTTCCTGCAATTTGCTCCTCGTCGAGTGAAATTTCAACATCTACGCTGTATGTGAAGTGAATATCATTCTTGTCTCTTGCATCCACACTCTTTTTGTAGATTGTAAGCCTTGTTATGTACTTTTCGTTGATTTTTAGTATTTTTGCACTCTTTGTTTTCAGCAAATTTTCGCTGTCGTCAAGTGCAAGCTTTATTTCGTTTATTCTAATCATATTATACTATCCGCCGATTTTATTCCGCTGTAAATTACATAATTCAAGTTGAAGCCGCCGCATTCGAATTGCCTGTTCTGTAGCTCGCCTATGATGTATAGGCCCTTGCATAGCTTCGATTCGTTGCTTTCGTTCAGCTCGTCCAAGCTAACTCCGCCGCCTGTGATTTGAGCAAATTCGTAGCCCTTTGTGCCGGTGATTATTATTCGCTGATTTTTAATGCATTTCGCCATCATTTCAGGATTGTCTCCGCCTTGCCGTGAAATTATAGAGCATAGCCTTTGCGGCAATATTGATGAAAATGTATTAAACCTGTTATAGTGTTCGATTAATTCCGATTCGCTGATTTCCGGTGCAAGATCTAGTATTGCAAGTGACCTTTCGGACGAATCGGCAAGCTTTTTATCGCTTATCAGTCTCGAAAGATTCATAACAACTATTCCCGATATACCGTAATCCGTGAATAACAGCTCACCGTAGTCTTCGCCCTTGATTTCGCCATTAGTCTCGATTTTGACCTTGCATTTTGTGCGAACACCCTTGAGCTGTCTGCAAAGCTTACCCGAGGATTTTAGCTGAACCAGAGCAGGGTAGAGTGGAGTTAAGCTGTGACCAAGCTGCTTTGCAAGCTCATATCCGCTTCCGTCGGAGCCTAGTGAGGGTTGACTTTTTCCTCCGGTAGCAAGAATAAGCCTGTCGCATTCGAGAACTCCGTTGCTTGTAAATACTCGAAACGCTTCGCCGTCGCCTTCGACACTACTAACATTGCATTCGGTTTTTATTTCCACTCCCATATTCTCACAGGCTTTTGTCAGCACATCAACGACGCTTCCTGCTTGATTGGAATACGGATACATCCTACCCTGTGAATCCTCTCGCAAAACAAGACCTAGCGATTCCAAAAATGCTTTGACCTCGCTGTGATGCTCTGCGTTTTTGTTGGTAATATTACATTTTCCGTTACCGGTTGCGTGGATTTTTTTGAGAATTTCGTTTAGGTGTTCAAGAATTGTGACCTGAATATCGGGATTGTTCTGTTTTATTCTGATTGCGGCACAAACGCCTGATGCACCGCCGCCTATAATGATTACCTTCATATACTGTCTGCATTCGCTTTCATATACTATGATGTATATAATATAAT
>CAMFPZ010000139.1 GCA_945979635.1 uncultured Eubacterium sp. | reverse complement strand
GTGTATAAGAGACAGGCATATGGTCTAACCTGAACTATAACTGTGTTAAACCCGTCTTCCTTTAATGTCTTGAAGGCAGAAGAAATATTGCTTTTAAAATCCTCCTCTGACTTATCAACGGTAAATTCTGAAAGCTCATAATATGTAATCCAAATCGCCTTGATATATTCTTCATTATTCAAAGCTTGGATATTTTCAACATTTACCTTTTCTTGAACAGAGCAGCCCGAAATGATTAATAGCAGCACCAAAATAAGCGGAATAATTTTTTTCACTTGAACACTTCCTTAGAATGTTGTATTATATGAATATGAGGTGACAAATATGGAGTATAAATTAGGCAAAGACAGAAGAATAATTGAACAGGGACAAACTGTAGAAATTGAATGTCCCAACTGCAAAAGCAAAGTTTCCTTTTCGATTTTTACAAATAAGGATTTGACACTTAAAGCACAAATGCCGTTATTTCAAATAAAAGAAGTTTTCTTTCTCGTATGCCCAAAATGTGCATCACTTTATGGCGTAGATGAAGCGAAGGGAAAGGAATTCAAAAAGGGCGAAAAGCTCGCCATAGGCAATTACGACCTTAAGGAGCTTAAGCAATTCAATATATGAACAAATCCTCGGTAGCAAACGCACTACCGAGGTATTTTTATAGGATTATACATATCAAACCGCTGCAACCCTCATTAATTACTCGTTCAATGGTTTCTCTAAACTTATTTCTTGCATCCTCAGGCATTCTGTACAGCTTATTATTCAATCCTTCATTAACAAGTGAATTCAGCGATTTACCAAATATATTCGTATTCCAAATTTCACTCGGGCTGTTTTCGAATTCCTTTAGCAAGTACATAACGAGTTCCTCGCTTTGGCTCTCACTGCCGACAATCGGAGCAACCTCCGTATAGGTATTGCATTTTATCATATGAATAGACGGAGCGTGTGCTTTTAGTCTGACGCCGTATTTACCACCCTGCTTCATTATTTCGGGCTCCTCGAGTGAGAGTTCGTCGATGGTTGGCATAACAATTCCATAGCCTGTGCTTTCTACCTGATTTAATGCATCTGCTATTCTCGAATAATTGTTCTTTATTTTTGCAAGATTTACAATTTCAAGCATAAGCTCCTGCTCGTTATGTATTTCAATACCGCACTTATCAGAAAGAATTTCATAAAAATGAGAGGAATCTATTTCTGCTTTTATTTCAACACTACCATTTGATAAATCAATATGTTTAATATCGACGGAGCAAACATCATCAAAATCCTTGAGTACATTCACAAAGGAATAAACGCTACGAATATTGCTGACACAGGAGGAATTCTTTTTCACATATGAAATTGTATTTTGCCTAAGCTCGTCATTTTCATCCAAGCTCTTAAACCAACTCGGCAAATTCAGTCCGATTGAGGTCACCGGAAATTCAAACAAAATCATAGAAAGAATATCCTTAATTTTGTTTTCGTTAAGCTCCATACAATTCAAAGGTAAAACCGGAGTTTTATATTTCTCGAACATTTCGTCGGCAATAGCCTTGCACTCACTGCTTTCAGGCGAAGTGCTGTTAAGGAGAATAACAAAGGGCTTATTTATCGCTTTTAGCTGATTAATCACCTTTTCTTCGGATTCTGCATATTCCTCTCTCGGAATTTGACTAATGCTACCATCCGTAGTTACAACTAAGCCAATTGTTGAATGCTCGTCAATTACTTTTTTTGTTCCGATTTCGGCGGCAAGATTAAAAGGAATTGCCTCCTCACTCCAGGGAGTAACGACCATTCTCGGACCATCATCATCAAAATAGCCCTCACTGCTTGGCACAATATAGCCAACGCAGTCTATCATACGAACCTTAAACGATACATTATCCTCAAGCGTTAGTTCAATAGCCTCTTCGGGAATAAATTTCGGTTCGGTTGTCATTATTGTTCTTCCGGCAGCTGATTGCGGAAGCTCATCCCTTGCCCTTTCCTTTCTAAACGAATCAACAATATTAGGAATCACAACAGAATCCATAAATTTTTTAATAAAAGTTGACTTACCTGTTCTTACCGGTCCGACAACCCCGATATAAATATCGCCATTTGTCCTTTCACAAATATCTCTATAAATTTCTGTATCCATAATTCCTCCTATAATCCCGGTATAATAAGCACCTTATTAAATTCCAATGTATCGGCTTTAATATCATTTTCCGACTTAATTAACTCTGTATCCGACGAAAACTTCTTTGCTATATCCCAGATGCTTTCGTTTGTTCTTGCAAAATATAATGTCAAAGCAGGTGCATCGTAGCTTTCCTCTCCACAACACATATCCGACAAAACCGTAATCATATATTCCCTGCCAACGCAACCGCTTATAATATAATCAACATTTACATTAATAGTCGTATCATCTACGATATTATAATCAAACGAATTTAGACAGCCCTTCAAAACAAGACAATTTTCGTTATTGATTTCTGTGCTTATTTCTCTGCTGTTTTCAAAATTAATAACATCCCCATCAACTGTTTCGTACAAAACCTTAAAACAAAATTCCGATGAAATATAATTACCCTTTTTTATGCTTTGAACAAGTCTTGCACTAAAAGAAATTATTTTCTTAATCTGTTGTGTAAGCTTAATGCTGATTCTGTCATTACACTGCTTTTCAAGCAATTCTGAATTAGTACAGCACGAAATACCTGAATAAGAATTATTCATTTTATGACCGATTATGTAGCCGTCCAAAATAATTTTTCTCTTTTCCTCCTTGAGAACATTAATATTTGCATAAACATCTCCGTAAATCTCAATTTTTGAATTCTCATTATCCGAATAGCTTTTAGCCTTTAAATAAAAGCATCCCTCATATAAGTCGACAAAACATTTTGAGTCATCATCTATGCCGACAATCTCAAATATTTTTGAAACATCAAAGCTGTGACTTATTTTTTCAATTTCATTGCTGTTATTCGTATACAGGACATCAATCGAAACGCAGGCCTTAATAAAAACTTTATCCTTAACCGTTTTATCGCTGATTAGCTTAATATTTGAGTCAAAGCTAATAACTCTCTTAATTCCGTTATTCTGTGCAGAGAGAGGAATTTCATCCTCAAAATCAAGGCGTTCAATTACAGAATTCTCTATATACATATCATCTAAACACATTTCGTTCAGCTTCGAGCCTTCACATTCGCCGATAACCGAAACACTTTTACTGTCATAAACCTTTGCTGATATCAAAAATGTTGTATGAACATCAATTCTTCTTTGGTTTATAACTCGAAAATTACAATATTTATCACACGCGACGGCATTAACAAATGCATTATCACTGATACCGTCAAGTGAGATTTTTTCGCAAAAATCCTCTAAAAAATCAGCGTATAATATCTGTCTCTTATACACATCTCCGAGCCCACGAGACGTAGAGGAAT
>CAMFPZ010000138.1 GCA_945979635.1 uncultured Eubacterium sp. | reverse complement strand
ATTCCTCTACGTCTCGTGGGCTCGGAGATGTGTATAAGAGACAGGTAAATAAGGATAATATTCGTAATTTTTCAATAATTGCACATATCGACCACGGAAAATCAACTCTCGCCGACAGGTTGCTAGAGTTGACAAGCTCTGTACAACAGCGAGAAATGCAAGAACAGATACTCGACGATATGGAACTTGAGCGTGAACGCGGAATAACTATAAAGGCTCACGCAGTAAAGCTTAATTATAAGGCAAAAAATGGGGAGGAATATGTTTTTAATCTTATTGATACTCCCGGTCATGTCGATTTTAATTATGAGGTTTCTCGTTCGCTTGCGGCTTGTGAAGGAGCAATTCTCATTGTTGATGCATCCCAGGGTGTAGAGGCACAGACCCTTGCCAATACCTATTTGGCACTTGACCATGATTTAGATATTTTGCCTGTAATAAATAAGATTGACCTTCCTGCAGCTGACCCCGAAAGAGTCGCAGCAGAGGTGGAGGATGTTATAGGAATTCCCTGTATGGATGCTCCGAGAATCAGTGCAAAAACAGGAGAAAATGTTGAAGAGGTTTTGGAGTATATAGTAAATGAAATAAAACCTCCTGTTGCTGATGATAATAAGCCGCTAAAGGCATTGATTTTTGACAGTATTTATGACTCCTATCGCGGAGTAATCGTTTATGTTCGAATAAAGGAAGGAAAAATAAAGGCAGGCGACACAATGCGAATTATGTCGACCGGTGCAGAATTTACTGTCGTTGAGGTCGGATATATGCGTGCGACCTCAATGGAAAAAACCTACGAGCTTTCGGCAGGTGAGGTAGGTTATATCACTGCTTCAATAAAAACGGTTGGAGACGCTCATGTAGGCGATACAGTTACAACCGCTGATAATCCGGCAACCGAAGCCTTGCCCGGCTACAGAAAGGTAAACCCAATGGTTTACTGCGGACTTTATCCGGCTGACGGCTCCGATTACGAGGTGCTTCGTGATGCACTCGAAAAGCTTCAACTGAATGACGCTTCGCTCTCGTATGAGCCTGAAACATCATCGGCACTCGGCTTCGGATTTAGATGCGGCTTCCTTGGACTTCTTCATCTTGAAATAATTCAGGAAAGACTTGACAGAGAGTATAATCTCGATCTTATTGCTACTGTTCCGTCAGTTGTATATAAAATATATTTGACCGATGGAACAATGGTAGAAATTGATAATCCTACCAATTACCCTGACCCTGCATACATCGACTACTGTGAGGAACCATTCGCCGATGCACATATATATGTACCGAGTGAGTTTGTCGGAACAGTTATGGATATGTGCCAGGATAAGAGAGGTATCTTCAAGAATATGGATTATATCACTCCGGAAAGAGTTGATATACATTATGAGCTTCCGCTGAACGAAATTATTTATGATTTCTTCGATGCATTGAAGTCTAGAACGAGAGGCTACGCTTCGTTTGATTATGAAATGAAAGATTATCGCAAAAGCGATCTCGTTAAGGTTGATGTGCTCCTCAATGGTGACATTATCGACGCACTTTCGTTTATAATTCATAAAGAAAAAGCTTATCAGCGTGCAAGAAGAATTGCCGAACAGCTCAAGAAGTATATACCTCGCCATTTGTTTGAAATTCCCATCCAAATTGCAATCGGAGGTAAGGTTATCGCTAGAGAAACAGTTAAGGCTCTTCGCAAGGATGTTCTTGCAAAATGCTATGGCGGCGATGTAACCAGAAAGAAGAAGCTGCTTGAAAAACAAAAGGAGGGCAAAAAGCGAATGCGTCGCTTTGGCTCTGTTGAAGTTCCACAGGAGGCTTTCCTTGCTGTTCTCCGCCTTTCCTCAGATGATGAAAACTGATGTTCATTATAAAAGTAGTTAATAGAGGTTAAATTTATGCCGAATATTATTGCAATCATATTATTGGTTGTTTTGGTTTGTTTGGTTTTTGTTCTCGTTTCGAGAATTAAGTATAAACGCGAACAAAGAAAAATAAAACAAGCCGGAAATAAGGGCGAAGCGATTTTCAGTAATATGATAAGAAGTATTCTTCGTAGTGATGATGTTCTTCTTAATAATATCAGTTTGAGTGTAAACTCGAAAGAAGCTGAAATTGACAACTTGATTATAAATAATAACGGCATTTTTATTGTGGAGGTTAAGAATTATAACGGAACACTCTACGGAAATGCTGATGATTATGAGTGGACAAAAGTGAAAATTTCTCCCGGCGGTAATGCTTTTTCAAAGAAAGTTAAAAATCCCATTAAGCAAATGAGACGACAAATCTATGTTTTGTCTCAATACCTAAAGGAGAATAATGTTAGAATTTGGATAAACGGTTATGCTTATTTCATAAATAACAATAGCCCTGTTGACGATGAATGTGTGATAAATGATATTGCCGAGCTTGACCGAATAATTCATAAACAACAGGATAAGCTTTATGATAAGAAGACGATACATAAAGCAATCAAGTTGTTGTCGTAATAGGTAACCAATTATTCTTATAACATAAAAACGGACTGAGACAAAAATCAGTCCGTTTTATATTTTTTGTCTAATTTTGATTTTTACTATTTGTATATTTTTCAAGAAATAATTCAAAAATTATTACAAACATGTACAACTAGGGACAGTCCCTAGTTGTACAATAGTTGAATACACGGGGAATGAACACACAGGGACGGTTCTCCTGTATTGAAATCATCACAATAGAACCGTCCCAGTGTGTTGAAATATTTTAATATGAAATGGCACTTTCATAGCGAAGCGATTTCATACACCGATAGGTGTGCTTCATATCGGATCTGCCGATGCTTCATACTCGATCAGCGAGTGCTTCATTTTTCATATTATCTGCCGTGTCGGATGAGGTGTAATATTATTCGCCCTTGATTTCCTTTAGGGCGTTTTTTTCAAGTCGTGAAACCTGTGCTTGTGAAATACCGATTTCCTGTGCCGTTTCCATTTGGGTTTTGCCCTGCATAAATCGCATATAAAGTATTTTGTGTTCTCGTTCGTCAAGGTTGTGGAGCTTGTCTCTAATCATAATTTCATCAATCCAATCCGAGTCTGTGGACTTATCGCCTATTTGGTCCATAACGAAGATTGTATCCCCTCCGTCATTGTATACAGGCTCATATAGACTAACAGGGTCGACTATCGCTTCAAGAGCAATAACTACCTCATTTTTCTTAATACCCAATTCATCGGCTATTTGCTCGGCTGTCGGCTCTCTGTTGTATTTATTTGTCAGCTTTTCCTTGACCTGCATCGCCTTGTATGCCGTATCTCTTAATGAACGACTGACTCTTATGCTGTTGTTATCACGCAAAAATCTTCTTATTTCCCCAATTATCATTGGTACAGAATAGGTGCTGAACCTAACATTAAGCGTTGTGTCGAAATGATCAATCGCCTTTATCAGTCCTATAACTCCAACCTGAAATA
>CAMFPZ010000137.1 GCA_945979635.1 uncultured Eubacterium sp. | reverse complement strand
AAGAGAAAATAAGATATGAGGATTGGAATCCGTGGCACGGATGTACAAAAATCAGTCCGGGCTGTAAATATTGCTATGTATATCGTCAGGACGAGATGTACGGAAGCTCAACAGCGGCTTCGGTTTGCAGGAAGAATTCCGATTTTGACAATCCAATAAAGCGTAAGAGGGACAAATCATATAAAATACCGGACAATTCAATAGTGTTCACTTGCTTCACATCAGATTTTTTGCTAAAGGATGCCGACGAATGGCGGCCGGATTGCTGGAGAATGATGAAAAAAAGAAGCGATTGCTACTTCTATTTTTTCACAAAAAGAATAGACAGACTTGCCGGATGTCTACCCGATGATTGGGGCGAAGGATATGAAAATGTTATAGTCGGATGTACTATCGAAAACCAAGAAACAGCAGATTATCGCTTACCTATTTTCAAATCATTACCTGTAAAGCACAAGTCGATTATTATCGCACCGATTCTGGACCGTATTGACATTTCAGAATACCTTGATAAAACGATAGAGGAGGTTTCGGTAGGCGGCGAATCCGGAAATAATGCAAGACCCTGCAATTACGATTGGGTGATTGATTTAAGAGAACAATGCATAAAGGCGGATGTTCCGTTTAGATTTCACCAAACGGGTGCAAGGCTCATCAAAGACGGCAAGGAATATCGCATAAAGCGGAGATTTCAGCATTCCCAAGCACACAAGGCGGGAATTGATTACCGAATCGGACAAGAGCTGATACCCGAAACTGCAAATACAGACAGATTGCTGAAGGCAGACGAGGAATTACAAATAACATTATAATAAAAGTGCTTCAAAGGAACGAATCCAATGAAGCACTTTATTTTTAATCCTTATCGCAATATGCACCATCAAAGGTGGTTACAATAGCGAATTTTCCAAATTTATAATAACCCGTCAAGCCATCATAAATACGATTAATATCCGAAACAGCCAAAGTCTTTTTGTCAATCCTTCGAACCGTACTATGATTACAGCAAACATAGACATACATCTCATCCGCCGAAACAAAATGAGGGGAATTGAAGGTTGCCTGTTCTTTGCCGCCAATTCTGATATCCGTCTTTGCAGTATCGGCATAAAAGCGGATAACCGAATTTTCATTTTCGCAAACCGACCAGAAGTATTCACCATCCTCGGCTATACAGGAAACAGAGCTATCGTTATAGGTGAGAAGTCCGTCGCGAACCAGATTTCCCTCCTCGTCGAACAATCCCGTATCTCCTGTCGGATAAACAACCAAGACCCTTCTATTCTGAAGAATCATAGCACTCGGAGTTACAAAATTCCCGAGCTTTTCGCTGATTTCCTTTCGGCGGGAGCCAAATTTTTTAAGCAAATATGCATCCCTTGTTACAATTTCCTTTTTGCCGTCTGTGAAATTCAAAATGAAATAATTAACATTATAGTTTTCTCCGTCTAGCTTCGGAACCTTTTCAACCAAAATAGCCTTATCAGCGGAAAACCGGACGACATCAACAATCGTTCTATTACTGATTTTAATCAAATTAATCACCCTTCACTATTCTTCGAGTTTGTAAGATAGCTCAAGGTCATAAGGCTATCGGTCAAATGTACATTTTCTACCAAAACCTCCGGATGAGCCATAGCAATATCGTAGTTTGAAAAATTCCAAAAGCTCGTTACTCCAAGTCGACAAAGGACATCGGTAAGCTCCTTCATATCATTGGACGGAATACAAATCACAGCACACTTGGGATGATTATCCATACAGAAATTCTCGAGATAATTTATGTGACAGACCGGAATACCCTTAATCACCTTGCCTGACACAGCCTCATTTTTATCAAAAATTCCAACAAGTTTAAATCCGGACTGACGGGTAAAAATCTTTGAAGCAACAGCCTTACCTAAATTTCCGGCACCAATCAATATTGTATTAACACCGGCATCAACGCATAAAATCTCGCCAATCTTTGAATACAACTCCGGAACATTATATCCATATCCCTGCTGACCAAATCCCCCAAAGCAATTGAAATCATGGCGAATTTGAGACGCAGTAAGTCCCATCCTCTCTGCAAGCTCCTTTGAGCTTATACGAATAATTCCGTTATCCTTTAGGTTTTCTAAAAATCTATAATATCTGGGTAATCTCTTTATTACGGAGATTGAAATATCCTGTGCCATAATAACACCTTCCTGCCAAAATCACCAATTCATTTCGGTAATGGTTTGCATTACATAATCGCCAAATTCATCACAGGTACAGCCTGTATCACGACCTGTAATAACAAGCTTCTTTTCCTCGAACATACATATATCAAGTGCCTTTTCAAGAGCATTCGCCTGCTCCTGATAGCCAATATGGGAAAGAAGCATAACAGTTGCTCGAAGCATCGAGCAAGGATCAGCATACTGACCTCTTCCCTCTGTGATCATTCGAGGTGCAGAACCGTGAATAGCCTCAAACATTGCATATTTTTTTCCGATGTTTGCACTACCGGCAGTACCGACACCGCCCTGAAACTCTGCTGCTTCGTCGGTAATAATATCACCATAGAGATTTGGCAAAACAAACACCTTAAAGTCTGTTCTTCTTGCAGGGTCGATAAGCTTTGCAGTAGTTATATCAACATACCAATCGTCTGTCACAATTTCCGGATACTGCTCTCCGATTTTTTTTGCTGTATTAAGGAATTTACCATCGGTTGTCTTAATGATATTAGCCTTTGTAATAATGGAAACCTTACCCTTATTATTACGCTTTGCATAATCATAAGCGAGGCGGGCAATTCTGTCGCAGCCCTCTTGAGTAGCCACAGTGAAATCAACAGCCAAATCGTCTGTAATATTTACACCGTATGAGCCAACAGCATAACCGCCCTCAGTATTTTCTCTAAAGAAGGTCCAATCAATATTTTCCTCCGGAACCTTTACGGGACGCATATTTGCAAAGAGGTCAAGCTCCTTACGCATAGCAACATTCGCACTTTCAACATTCGGCCAAGGGTCGCCCTGACGAGGGGTTGTTGTAGGACCCTTAAGAATAACATGGCATGCCTTAAGCTCCTCAAGAACATCATCCGGAATCGCCTTATTATTAGCAGCACGATTTTCGATTGTGAGTCCGTCAATGATTTTAAATTCAATCTTTCCCTTTTCGACCTCATCCTTGAGCAGAAATTCGATAACTCTCTGCGATTCCTTGGTAATAATAGGACCAATACCATCGCCGCCGCAGATACCGATAACAATTTTATCGAGTGCTTGATAATCTGTAAAATCCTTATCCTCTTTTATTTTCTTTGCTCTTTCAAGCTGTTTTTCCATCAATGCTCTAAATTGGTCACATGCTGCATCAAGAGCTAATTTTTCTTCATTATTCATATCGTCTTCTCCTAAATTACTTATTCATTTCTCTTGTATAATCAAGAAGACCGCCGCAAAGAAGCATCGCTCTTTGTC
>CAMFPZ010000136.1 GCA_945979635.1 uncultured Eubacterium sp. | reverse complement strand
ATTTAATAAAATCTTAATGCCTTTACAAAATAACGGTTATGGGATATAATAATCATTAATTAAGTTATGAGGTGATGATATGGCGTCCTATGCAATGATAAAGGAATTGCGAGAAAAAACAGACAAAAACGGAAACGGCTATCTTGATTTAATCGTTGTCGGAAGCGACAAAAAGGATTATCCCGCAAAGCTATGGAGATTTGAAAATAACGGTATGTTCTGTGCAAATGATGTCGTAGAAATAGAATATAAGGCGGATGAATATAAGGGTAAGGTGCAGCTTAATATTACATCAATGAAAAAAGCACCCGAGGAAATGATCAGCCAATTTATACCTACCTCACAGCACGACGGCAAGGCAGTTTTCACTATGCTTTACAGTAAGGTACAGGGCTTTCGAGACAGCGACCTAAAGGCTATCGTTTCGGATATTATGATGAGCAATAAAGAGGCACTCGAGGTTTATCCGGCCGCCTTTAGACTTCATCATGCAATTGTCGGCGGACTTATGCTTCATACAGCATCAATAGTTGAAATGGCAGAAAAAATTTGTGATATATACCCTGCCGTTAATCGTGAGCTTTTGATTTCGGGTGCGATTCTGCACGATGCTGCAAAGGTTTTCGAAATGCATGTCAGCAAGAGCGGTCTATGCGACAGCTACACAGTAGGCGGTGAGCTTATAGGCCATCTTGTTAAGGGTGCTATGTATATCGAAAAATCCGCCGAAAAGCTCGGAGTAAATAACGAAAAAGTGCTTTTGCTTGAGCATATGGTGCTTTCCCACCACGAGCTTCCGGAATACGGAGCAGCAAAAATGCCGATGTTCCTTGAGGCAGAGATTCTTGCATCGCTTGACACTCTTGATGCAACTATTTTCGAAATAACCGAAGCTGTTTCGAAGGTTGAAAAAGGCGAATTCACCGACAGACAGTGGGCACTGGATAACAGAAAGCTCTATAACCATATGCTTGCCGGTACAGAGCATAAGGTAAATTTATAACAAAGAGGTATACTTATGGGAATGACAAATGCTGTGGAGCAGGATAGCTGGACCGAAATAGCCGTTACTGTTGAGACAAAGGATATTGATGTTGCCGGCGATATTGCAAATATGACCGTACCCTACGGAATATATATCGAGGATTATTCTGCTCTTGAGCAAGAAACTATGGAGATTGCTCATATCGACCTTATCGAGGAGGAGCTTCTGAAAAAGGACAGAACAAAGGGTATTATTCATATCTATATTAACCCGGAGGAAAATCCGCTTGAAAGCGTATCGTTCATTAAGGAAAGACTGAACGAACTTGGAATTGAGCACGAAATTACTGTTTCTGATTGCAGGGTTGAGGATTGGCAAAATAATTGGAAGCAATATTTTCATCCTATGCCAATCGGCGAGAAGCTTTTGATTCGCCCTGTATGGATTGATAACTACGACGCCGACGGAAGAGTAGTTTTGGACATTGAGCCGGGACTCGCCTTCGGCTCGGGCTCACATCCTACCACTCGTCTTTGCCTCGAAACCCTCGAAAAATATATTGACGAAAACAGCACTGTGCTGGATATAGGTTGCGGCTCAGGTATTTTGTCGGTTGCATCGTTGCTGCTTGGTGCAAAAACCGCCTTTGGCGTTGATATTGACAGCCTGGCCGTAAAAACCGCAAGAGAAAATGCTCTTCAAAACGGCTTTAGCGAGGATAGATTTACTGTTGTTCAGGGCAATTTAAGCGATAAGGTCAGCGGAAAATTCAGCGTTATTGTTGCAAATATCGTAGCCGATATAATTATGGAATTCAACACAACTGTGGGTGAGTTCCTTGAGGACGACGGAGTGTATATTACGGGAGGAATTATCGAAACCCGTGAGGACGAGGTGCTTTGCTCTTTTGCACAAAACGGATTCGAGATTATCGAAAGATTCGAAAATAACGGATGGCTTGTTTTTGCCTTGAAAAAGGCTTGAAAATATTTACTTTAACAAACGAAAAAGAGGCGATTTTATGGAAAAGGTTTTAGTTTTGGACTTTGGCGGTCAATATAATCAGCTCATTGCCCGCAGAGTTCGTGACCATAGGGTATATGCGGAAATTCTGCCCTATACAACACCACTTGATGTCATAAAGAAAAATAGATATAAGGGCATTATTTTTACAGGCGGCCCTAACTCTGTTTTTGATATGTCATCTCCTCATTATACAAAGGAAATTTTGGAGCTCGGTATTCCTGTATTGGGCATTTGCTATGGCTGTCAGCTTATCGCTTGGATGGGTGACGGAGAGGTTAAGACTGCCCCTGTTTCGGAATACGGAAAGATTGACCTTCACGCAAAGGAGTCAAGGCTCTTTTCCAATATTCCCGAAAGGTCCATTGTTTGGATGAGCCATACCGATTATATCGCAACTCCGCCGGAGGGCTTTGAAATTGTCGGCTATACAGACGATTGCCCCTGTGCGGCTATGCAAAATGTAAAGAAGGATATATATGCCGTTCAGTTCCATCCGGAGGTTACTCATTCCGAGTACGGCAACCAGCTTCTTTATAATTTCCTTTATGAGATTTGCCATTGCAAGGGCGAATGGGTAATGGACAATTTCATTGAAAATACAGTTCAACAGCTCAAGGAAAAAATCGGCGACAAAAAGGTTATTCTTGGTTTGTCAGGTGGCGTTGACTCCTCCGTTGCCGCAGGTCTTTTGTCTAAGGCTGTCGGAAATCAACTCACCTGCGTTTTTGTTGACCAGGGACTTATGCGAAAGGATGAGGGCGACTTTGTAGAAAAAACCTTCACCTCGCTATTTGATATGAATTTTGTAAGAGTGAATTGCGGCGACCTCTTCCTCGAAAAGCTCAAGGGAGTTACAGACCCCGAGGAAAAAAGAAAGATTATCGGCACAGAATTCTTTAATGTTTTCTGGAACGAAATCAGAAAACAGGACGAGCTCGGATTCTTCGCACAGGGCACGATTTATCCCGACTGCATCGAATCCGGAAAAGGCGATGCCGATGTAATCAAGACCCACCATAACAGAGTAAATACACCTGATGATGTTGAATTTCTCGGTATTATTGAGCCACTCGCAGATTTGTTCAAGGACGAAGTAAGACGCGTTGGGGAAAAGCTCGGAATTCCAAAGGAGCTTGTATGGCGTCAGCCGTTCCCGGGTCCGGGTCTCGGAGTTAGAATTATCGGCGAAATAACTGCTGAAAAAATTAAGATTTTACAGGAGGCAGATTGGGTGCTTCGCGACGAAATGAGCAAAAACGGCTACGAAAATAACCTCGCTCAGTTCTTCTGCGTGCTTCCCGGCGTCAGCACCGTCGGCGTAATGGGCGACCATCGTACCTACGATAACCTCGTCGCTATCCGTGCCGTAACAACCGACGACTTTATGACCGCCGACTGGGCAAGAATACCTTACGATATTCTCGCAAAGGTCTCCAACCGTATCACCAACGAATGCCCCCACATCAACCGCGTTGTCTA
>CAMFPZ010000135.1 GCA_945979635.1 uncultured Eubacterium sp. | reverse complement strand
GAAATCGTGCTTTGTATTTTTGCACTTTATATCGCAAAATGCCAGCTTCCCATACCTCTTTCGGCGTGCTGTGTTATATCAGGAATGGTTTTTCCTCTGTCAAAGGCATTAGCACTAAATGTTTTGTTCATTTTCTTTTTCTTTACGGTAAAGTATGTTGAAGGAACCTTCCTCGGCGGAGGATGGACAGGAATGATTTTGAGCATAAAAAAGCTGAAATTCGTTCGGGATTGGATTCATTTCAAGGGTAACGGAAATCCGTATGTCCTTGCTGTGACACGATTGGTTCCGTTTATTCCTGTAGGTATGGTTTCAAAATATTATGGCTCAATGCATTATGATTTTGTGTATTATTCGATTTTGAGTCTTCTCGGATTTGCCCCAAGACTCTTCGTTTATACAAAGCTTGGTGCATCGTGGACTAATCCGTTTTCCGTAACATTCATAACTCTCGTTATGTTTATTGTAGCGTTTTCGGGTTTTTCGAGCCTTATTTTCAATATTTTCTATGGTATAAGAACTCGCCAAATGACGCAAACCTTGCTCATTTACAGCGAAAAAAATAAATATAAAATTGTTTTATAAATAAAAGGGGATTATTATGAACACAAAAGAAATGATTGCTGCGATTCAAGCAGGAGCACTCGATGAAAATCTCAAGAGAGTTTATGTTAATGACTCTGCCGTTGAGCTTCAAAAGCCTAGATATATAGAGACTCTTAATGCTTTTGGTGAGCTTTTTGGTTGGGATAGAGAGGTAAAGATTATGTCCGCTCCGGGCAGAACCGAAATTTGCGGAAACCATACCGACCATAATAATGGCAAGGTGCTCGCCGCATCAATAAATCTGGATGCTATTGCAGTTGTAAGCGAAAACGACGAGAATATCATTAGGGTTAAGTCAAAGGGACATAGAATGAATGTCGTTAATCTTGACAATCTCGAGCCGGATGAAGCTAAATACGGTGATTCAACCACCCTCGTTCAGGGTGTTGCAAGAGGTATTAAGAACCTAGGATTCACTGTAAAGGGCTTTGACGCCTGTACAACAAGCGATGTTATGGGCGGCTCCGGTCTTTCATCCTCGGCAGCATTTGAGGTTTTACTCGGCACAATTATGTCATATATGTATAATGACGGAAAAATTGACCCTGTAGATATTGCAAAGGTTGCTCAATTTGCAGAAAATGTGTTTTTCGGTAAGCCATGCGGTCTTCTTGACCAAATGGCAAGCTCAGTAGGAACCTTCGTTACTATTGATTTTGAATCAACTGAAAATCCTGTTGTAAAGAAGGTTGATTTTGATTTTGCATCATCGGGACATTCGCTTTGTATTGTTGATACCCACGGCAACCATTCCGACCTTACCGATGATTACGCTGCTGTTAGAGGCGAAATGGAGGCGGTTGCAAATGCATTGGGTAAGTCGGTTTTGCGTGAGCTTACATATGAGGAATTCTTCGCCGCTATTCCTGAATTAACAGATAAGGTAAACGATAGAGCGATTTTGCGTGCTATTCATTTCTTTAATGAAAATAAGAGAGTTGACACTGCTGTTGAATGCCTTGAAAACGGCGATTTTGACGGCTTTAAGCAGGTTATTCTTGATTCGGGTCACTCCTCTTATATGCTTAACCAAAATGTTTATTCACCAAAAAATCCTACCGAACAAAAGCTTTCTCTTGCACTTGCTGTAAGTAAGGAAATGCTTGACGGCAAGGGTGCTTGGAGAGTTCACGGTGGTGGCTTTGCAGGCACTATTCAGGCGTTCGTTCCTAACGATATGCTTGATGAATACAAGAAAAATATCGAGTCGATTTTCGGAGAGGGAAGCTGTCACGTTCTTATTATCCGTCCTGTTGGCGGAACCCAAATTATATAAATATCCTTTGGTGATGAGAGGAAATAATTCACTATGAAATATGTTTTTATAGTAAATCCAATCGCCGGAAATGATAATAAAATCAAGATTTTTTCTCGAATTAAATCAACATTTCGACTGATTGACGATGAAATGATAATTGAAGAAACAAAGGCACAGGGCGATGCAAAGCGTATATCTCGTGAGTATGCCGAAAGGTTTGGTAAGGATTGTGTTGTTGTATCGTGCGGCGGAGACGGAACTGTCCACGAAATAGCAAACGGACTCGCCGGAACGGACACTCCTATGATGATTTTGCCCCTTGGTACAGGCAATGATTTTGCAAAAAAGGTTTATGGTACAAAGAAGATAAATGTTGAAAATGTAATTAAAGCATTTGGCCTTTATTCGGGTAAAATACGATACGATATTATGCCTATTGACCTAATTGATTATAACGGCGAGAAATGTATTAATGTTATGTCGTATGGACTCGATACTCTTGTTGAAACCATAGGAAGAAAAATTGCTGCAAAGGCTCCGTTTTTGGGCCACAATGCCTATAATGTTGCAATTGTTCCCGTATTGGCAAAGCCGATTCATTATGATATTTCATATGAGCTTAATTGTGTTGATAAGCAAACGGGAGAGGAGTATACCGTAAGGGAGGAAAATAAGGACTACGCCCTGATGGCTATTTGCAATGCAAGCTGGTATGGCGGAGGTTTTTGTCCTGCTCCTAATTCTGTTCTTGATGACGGATTGCTTGATGTCTGCATAGTTGACGGAATGCCTCTTATTAATGCACTTCCACTGATAGGCAAGTACTCAAACGGCGAGCTTAATGAGACTACTTCGTCATATTGCACAAATTATTACATAAAATCCGGCACAATAAAAAGCGTTGACGGCTCTGCACTTTTGGGGAACTGTGACGGCGAAAATTTCAATTATTCACAGGTTGACTTTTTTGTTGACGAGAAGGCATTGAAGCTTTGCGTAATAAAATAAATGAAAAACAAAAATGACGGTTCAAAATGAATCGTCATTTTATTTTGTACTATGTTATTTTTCGAAAACAGGATAGGTTCGTCTGTATAGCGAGTTGATGTGCCTAAAGTATTCAGAATCGACGCTATCTATTGTTTCGCGTGTTGTGCGGAATCTCCAATTCTTTTCAGGCACTCCCGGTATGTTCATTCTCGCATCGGAGCCGAAGCCGCACATATCTTGAAATGAGATGATAGCCGTGTTTGATGCACTCTGCCATACCGCCTGTGTTATCGCTCTGCATGAGGCACTTTTGTATCCGCCTTCACCCCATCCTTCGCCATTGAAATGGCAGTATTCAAGAGCGTATTTACGCTCTGCCTCACTAGCCTCCCAAAGCCATCCGAGAATGGTGTTGTTGTCATGAGTGCCGACATAATTAATGCTGTTTTGTCCCGCATTATGGGGTAGATGGGAGCTGTCCGAATTAGGATCAAATCCGAATTGGACAACCTTCATTCCCGGAAATCCCGTATTTTCCAGCAGCTCGACAACATCCTCTCCGAATACGCCTAAATCCTCTGCGATTATAGGTGCATCCTTTCCGAATTTTTCGAAAACACAATTAAAAAAGTCCATTTTTGGGC
>CAMFPZ010000134.1 GCA_945979635.1 uncultured Eubacterium sp. | reverse complement strand
GCAGCGTCAGATGTGTATAAGAGACAGACTTAACATTGGAAATATTTGCAATAGTATATTGAAAATTAAATAAAATTATAACAAAACAGCACTCCTCAAATAATCGAGGAGTGCCGAATCTTTGTACCTTATGCGTGATTTGCACTGAAAACTATTCTACTGTTACAACCTTTGCAAGATTTCTCGGCTTGTCAACATCAAGCCCCTTGTCGGCTGAAACATAGTAAGCAAGAAGCTGCATTGCAGTAATAGACGGTATTGCCATAAAATCGTCTGTCAAATTCGGCAACGAAAATGCGTATTCGCTGTCGCCTATAAGACTTTCTTTTATGAAAGCTATTACATTTGCTCCTCTTGATTGAACTTCTCTAATATTAGATATTTGCTTGGATTTTAGCTTATCCTGTGTTAGCAGAGCTATAACGGGCGTCTTTTTTGTTATCAACGCGATTGTTCCGTGCTTTAACTCTCCCGAAGCGAATGCCTCGGAATGAATATAGCTTATTTCCTTGAGCTTAAGTGATGCTTCGAGAAGGGTGGGGTAGTCGAGTCCTCTACCTATCATAAAGGTGTGTTCAACTGTAAGAAGTGATTTTGAAAGGTGGTGGATTTCTTCCTTTCTGTTGAGAATGCACTGTACTGCGTTTGGAATTTTCATAAGTTCGCAGATGAATTCCTTTGTCTCGTTTTCGCTCATTATTCCTTTAAGCAACGACATCCTTGCACATATGAGATAGAAAACCGCTACCTGTGTAGTATACGCCTTTGTTGAAGCGACGGCGATTTCAGGACCTGCATTTGTGTATATGACATTCTCACTTTCTCTTGCGATTGTTGAACCCTTGACATTTACGATGGAAAGTGACCTTGCACCATGCTTTCTTGCATATTTCAATGCCTCAAGAGTGTCGATTGTTTCTCCGCTTTGCGAAACGCAGATAACGAGTGTTTTGTCATTGATTATTGGGTCGTTATACATATATTCACTCGCCATTTGAACATTAACGGGGATTTTGCAATACTTTTCAATAATGTGCTTGCCGATGAGTCCGGAATGCATTGCGGTTCCGCACGCAATAACCGTTATGCTTTCACATTCCGTCAGTATAGAATCGTCAACTCCGTCTGCTTCGAAATCAGGCAATCCGTTTTTTATTCTGCTTTCGATAGTTTTTTCAATAACCCTCGGTTGTTCGTGGATTTCCTTTTCCATATAGAAAGGGAATTCCTTTTTTCCGCTGTCGTTTATATCCCAATCAAGCGTCATATATTCCGGCTCGATGCTTTCACCTGCAAGATCCTTTATGACGATACTGTTGTTGCAAATCTTTACTATAGCCAGCTCCGGAATGACGAAATAGTCCTTGCTGTATTCGCCGATTGCCGTTATATCGGATGCGATATAAACGCCGTTCTCGTTTTTACAGCAGATGATAGGGCTAACATTCCTGACAGCATATATTGTATTCGGAATATCGTCGAACATTATTGCGAGAGCGAAGGTGCCTTTAAGCTCCTTGATAGCCTTGATGATTGCTCTTTCCGGCTCACCGCTTTGGTTGTAGTAGGTGCTTATTAACGCCGCAACAACCTCCGAATCGGTTTGACTCTTGAGCATTTTTTCAACGCCGAGCTGATTTTTTATTGCCTCATAATTTTCGATTATTCCGTTGTGAACCAGCGTAACGGAGCCGAATTTGTGAGGATGCGAGTTTTGGTCGCTTACTCCGCCGTGGGTTGCCCATCGAGTGTGACCTATTCCCGTTGTGCCCTCTATGCTTGTAGCCTTATCTTCGAGAGCAGCTACTCGACCCTTGCATTTTGTGACCAGAACTTCGTCGTAGCTTTTGCTGTATATTGCGATTCCGGCACTGTCGTAGCCTCTGTATTCGAGTGATTTCAGTCCCTTGAGCAGTATTCCTCTTGCTTCACTGAAGCCTGTATATCCGATAATTCCACACATAATTAATTCCTCATTTCAATTTAATATATGATAAGTTAGCTTTGAAATATTAGTCTTTGCAGAAAAGAATTTGTTTCTGTATTGCTACATTATTTGCCTTTTCCTAACGCATCAAAGAATGCGATAGAGCATCCGCCGATATTCGATAACTCTATTCCTCGTCAGCCTCGTGGGCTCAGGCGCTTGTCGAGATTGCTCTCGACATTACTATTATTATTTTAAATGTGCAAAATTATCACGCATATAGGCAATTAATAGTAGTCCAAATTATTGAATTGCTATTTATAGCCGTTTTTCAAGGTACAAATCCAAAAGGATTAAGTTGGTTATATCAAATTTTGTCTGATATGTCAAATAATTAGAGAATAATTAATGATTTTGTAATATTGCTGATGTTTTCTCTGCCTCTCGGTGCAAGATAACAAACATCCTCGATTCGTATTCCGTACTTATTTGGGATATATATCCCCGGTTCTATTGAAGTAACATTTCCAACTTCGTAGGTGTCTGTGCTTCTGGGAGAAGCGTTGAATCCCTCGTGAATTTCGAGCCCGACTCCGTGACCGAGACCGTGGCGAAAATATTCTGCCTTGCTTGCTTTGTCGAGAACATCATACGCCGCCTTGTATACATCCGCACATTTTACTCCGGCATTCAGTGCTTTTATTCCGGCGAGCTGTGCCTGCAAAACAAGGTCGTAATCCGCCGCCATCTCGTCCGTTGCGTGACCGACTGCTATTGTTCTCGTCATATCGGAATGGTAGCCCTTGTATGTTGCACCAAAATCGAATAAGACGAAATCTCCTTTTTTGATTTTTGTGTCGCTCGGTATACCGTGAGGCATAGATGTGTTTGCCCCTGTGAGCAGGATTGTATCGAAGCTGGTACCGTATGAACCCTCGCTTGCCATAAGATAGTCGAAATATGCTGCAAGCTCCTTTTCTGTTTTTCCTTCCTCAATGTGGTTTAGCAGCTCGATGAATGCTTTTTCTGCTATTTGATTAGCTTTTTTCATAAACATTATTTCATCCGCTGTCTTCCTGTTTCTTTCTCGCATTAGCATATCGTCGAGATTCATCATTGTGCTTCCCTCACAAGCCTCGCGAATCCTGTTGTATGCCAAAAGCGATATGGTTTCGTTTTCGAATACGATACACTGTGCATTGTGTTCGCTGATGAGTATGGCGAGGTGATTATAAATGCTTTGGCTTATCTCAACAACCTTTAGACCGCTTTGTATCGAGTGTACCGAAGCTGCTTCGGTGTATCGGCTGTCTACAAGGTGGTATGCGTCGCCGTTTTTGAAAACAATGACCATGCCCTCACTCGGCGAAAAGCCACAGATGTAATGCATATTTGCTTCGTCTAGGAGAATGAGTGCGTCCGCTCCTTTTTGATTAAGGATGTTTATACATTTGTTTATGTTTTCCATTCAAAAGCCTCGTTTCTTTTCTTTTCTGCTTTAATTATAATTTATTGGTTATTTTATGTCAATTTTATTGACATTATTTTTTTCTTGTGTTAATGTTGAAATATCATATTT
>CAMFPZ010000133.1 GCA_945979635.1 uncultured Eubacterium sp. | reverse complement strand
CTGATTTGATTTGTTCTAAAATATTATCTAATGTTTTTACAATATGACTACGATATATGAGTATAGGAGGGAAATGTATGAAGTTAAACGGTTCTCAAATAGTTTTAGAGGTTCTAAAGGAGCAAGGCGTTGACACAATTTTCGGCTATCCGGGCGGAACCATCCTAAACATATTTGATGAGTTATACAAATACGGCGATACTTTTAATCATATTTTAACGGCTCACGAGCAAGCGGCTGCTCATGCGGCTGACGGATATGCCAGAGCAACCGGAAAGGTCGGTGTTTGCTTTGCAACCTCCGGTCCTGGCTCAACCAATCTTGTAACCGGAATTGCAACTGCATATATGGATAGTGTTCCTGTAGTGGCAATCACCTGCAACTATGCAACATCCGGACTTGGCAGAGATTCCTTCCAGGAGATTGATATTTGTGGCGTTACTATGCCTATTACAAAGCATAATTTTCAGGTAGAAAATGTTGAAGATCTTGCAGACACAATAAGAAGAGCATTTAAAATTGCACAAAACGGCAGAAAAGGTCCTGTTCTTGTTGATATTCCAAAGGATATTACTGCGGCTGTATGTCATTACGAAAAGCAGGATAAGGTTTTGCCTGATGAACCGAAATCACCAAAGCAATCCTGCTTTGAAAAAGCTGTTAAGCTTCTTAACTCTGCAAAGAGACCTATTATATATTGCGGCGGCGGTGCTGTTTCATCCAATTCCGGTGAGGCTCTTATTAAGTTTGCCGAAAAGATTGATTGTCCGGTTGTTTCTTCATTGATGGGACTCGGTGCTTTTCCAAACGGACATCCGCTTCATCTGGGACTTATCGGTATGCACGGACATTTTGAATGTAACAAAGCCGCTCACGATTGTGATGTTCTAATCGTATGCGGGGCTAGATTCAGTGACCGCGTTGCCGGAAACAGGGCGAAGTTTGCACCGAATGCTGAAATTTTACATATTGATATTGATGCTGCCGAAATGGATAAGAATGTAGTATCAAACTATCATTTAAGAGGCGACCTTTCCAGGGTTATTCCTATGCTTACGGATGCTGTTGAAAAACAGGATCATTCGGCATGGAGAAAGGCAATATCCGATTTCAGCAGACCATTTGTTCAGCTTCAAATTGGTGATTATGTAAACCCTCAAACACTAATTGAAAAAATTGACGAAGCAACTGAAGATGATGCAATTATTGTAACAGATGTAGGACAGCATCAGCTCTGGACAGCACAGTTTTATAAGTACAAGCAGTCCAGAACTCTCCTCACATCCGGCGGCTTGGGTACTATGGGATATTCTATGGGTGCGGCAATTGGAGGACAAATGGGTTGTCCCGACAAGCAGGTTGTTATGTTTGCAGGAGACGGTGGATTCCATATGAATCTTTCCGAGCTTGCAACAATGGCATCATACAATGTTCCGGTAAAAATGTTCATTATGAACAATAAGGTGCTCGGAATGGTTCGTCAGTGGCAAAAGCTTTTCTATGAAAATAGATTTTCGGATACTGACCCGAATAGAGCAACAGATTTTGTAAAGGTTGCCGAAGCGTTTGGTGTAAAGGCTTTCCGTATAAACACAAACGACGAAATTGATTCTGTACTAAAAGAAGTATTCGAATATAACGGACCTGTTTTAGTTGATTGCAGAATCAGTAAGGATTCAAATGTTCTTCCTATGATTCCTCCGGGAGGAGCTCATACGGACATAATTGAAGAATTTAATTAAAGAGAAGGAGGATTTGTTATGAAGCAAAAATTAATACTTTCTGTATTGGTAGATAACGAGAGCGGTGTTCTCCAAAGAGTAGCAAGCTTGTTTTCAAGAAGAGCATATAATATTTCCTCTCTTACAGTTAGTGAAACAGAAAATGAAAACTTTTCAAGAATGACAATCGAAACCTATACAGAGCCGGAAAATTTCAGACAAATTAAGCGACAGCTTTTGAAGCTTGAGATTGTTGAAAAGGTTACAGAGCTGACAGATGATAATTCTGTTTCATCTGAGCTTTTGCTCGTAAAGGTCTATGCAAAGGGTATTGAGAAAAAGAATGCTCTACTCGAGCTTAATGCAAGATATGGCTCAAGAGTTCGTGATATTTCCTTGGAAACATTCACCCTCGAATATACTGGTCAGGGCGAAACGATAGATAAGTTCATAAAGGAGCTCGAGGAAAAATTCGGAATCGTTGAGCTTGCAAGAACAGGTATCACATCTCTTCAAAGAGGCCCGGGCTCATTTACAGAGGATATTTAATCTAGGAGAAATTCGTATGGGAATGACAATGACACAAAAGATTCTTGCCGCACACGCCGGATTAGAAAGCGTACAGGCAGGTCAGTTAATCGAAGCAAATTTGGATATGGTTCTCGGAAACGATGTAACTTCTCCGGTTGCAATTAACGAAATGACAAAATTCGGCAAACAAACCGTTTTTGATAAAACAAGAATATCTCTCGTTATGGACCATTTTACACCTAATAAGGATATTCAGTCAGCCGAAAATTGTAAGCAAGTAAGGGAGTTTGCCGCAAAGAACGAAATAACTCATTACTTTGATGTAGGAAATATGGGCATTGAACACGCACTTTTACCTGAACAGGGAATAGTTACCTGTGGCGATTGTATCATAGGTGCAGATTCACATACCTGTACTTATGGTGCTCTCGGTGCGTTTTCGACCGGTGTTGGCTCAACCGATATGGCTGCCGGTATGGTAACGGGCAAAGCTTGGTTCAAGGTGCCCTCTGCCATAAAGGTAGTTGTTACAGGAAAGAAGAATAAGTATATTTCCGGTAAGGATGTAATTCTTCATCTTATTGGTTTAATCGGAGTTGATGGTGCTCTATATAAATCTCTTGAGTTTACAGGCGACGGTATTAAAGAGCTTTCAATGGATGACAGACTTTGTATTGCAAATATGGCTATTGAATGCGGTGCAAAGAATGGTATTTTTCCTGTTGATGAAATTACTCTTGAATATGTCAAGGACAGAAGCGAAAGAGAATATAAGATTTTTGAGGCGGACGATGACGCTGAATATGACAGCATTATCGAAATCGACCTATCAAGCCTAAAATCAACAGTTGCTTTTCCTCATTTACCGGAGAATACAAAAACCTTTGACGAGATTGACAGAATTGATATTGATCAGGTTGTAATCGGTTCTTGTACAAACGGCAGAATGGAGGATATGAGAACAGCAGCAGAAATTCTTAAGGACAGAAAGGTTGCTCAAGGAGTTCGAGTTATTATCATTCCTGCAACACAAACAATTTATCTTAATTGTATTAAGGAAGGCCTTGCAGAAATTTTTGTTAAGGCAGGTGCAATAGTTTCGACTCCGACCTGCGGTCCGTGTCTCGGTGGACATATGGGCATTCTTGCATCCGGTGAGCGTGCTGTTTCGACATCTAACAGAAACTTTGTAGGCAGAATGGGTCATACAAAATCGGAAATATATCTTGCATCACCCGCGGTTGCCGCAGCTTCCGCAATTAAGGGATATA
>CAMFPZ010000132.1 GCA_945979635.1 uncultured Eubacterium sp. | reverse complement strand
CTCATCGGTAATAAAAGAATAATACTTTGCTTCGCCCTTCATTTTGTGATACTCTGTGCCGTTATATTCAAAATTTGTGTCGTTCACCCATTTTATAGGTCTGTTCAAAACACAAACTAAAACCACTGTTAATATTACAGCAACCGTAATCACGGCTGCTGTAATTAATACTTTTTTCTTTTTTGCCATAATGTTTTTACTTTGCCATTTCGGCTCTTGCTTCCTTAATGCGTTGTACGAAGAGCTTACCTGTTTCGGTGATTTTGTCGTAGTCGCCTGTTTTTGCACCTGCGATAAGTGACGAACCGGCACCGCAGGCAATAGCACCCGCCTTAATCCAATCCTTAACATTATCAACATCAACGCCGCCGGACGGCATCATAACTGCATTCGGGATAGGACCGTGAATGTCCTTTATGAATGCCGGGCCTGCAATGTCGCCAGGGAAAACTTTGAGCACATCGGCACCGCACTCCATAGCGTGAACAGCCTCGGTAGGTGTATAAATTCCGGGCATTGACGGAATTCCGTAGCGATTGCAGCATCTTACTGTTTCCTCATCAAAATATGGCGAAACGATATATTCTGCACCCGCTAAAATAGCAATTCTCGCAGTAGCGGCATCCATAACCGTACCGGCACCAATGATGATTTCACCCGAATTATACTTCGCTCTCATAGCCTCGATAAGCTTATCTGCGTGAGGCACTGTGAAGGTTAGCTCAATAGCCGCAACGCCTCCGGCAATACAAGCGTCTGTGATTTTTTCCGCCTGCTCAAGTGTTGTTGCACGAACAACTGCAACGATACCTACCTCTTGAATTTTTGCAAGTGTTTCAATTTTATTTGCCATAATATTATCTCCTACTTATATATTTTCTGAAATTATGAGCGAGTTTTTTCGTTAGGCAAGGCTTTGAATTAATTTAATCGACGGGAGCATACATTTGGTATGTGACCGAGTTAAATTAATTCAGTAACGAAGCATAACGGAAAAAGACGCCATAATCAGCGTTGTACACGTGCACCTGCACCGTTGACCTTTGCTTCAACCTCCTTGAGCGAAGCCATAGAAGTATCGCCCGGAGTAGTCATAGCGAGTGCACCATGAACAACGCCGTAGTTCACTGCCTTTTGTGCATCCTCGTAGGTCATAAGTCCATAAATCAGACCTGATGCAAAGCTGTCGCCGCCGCCGACTCTGTCGAGAATTTCGAGTCCCGGAAATTCAAGCGAATTATAGATTTTTCCGTCAGCCCAGCAAATTGCCTTCCAGTCATTTACAGTTGCGGTCTTTACTGTACGAAGGGTTGTTGCAATAACCTTGAAATTAGGATAAGCCTTTGTTACGGTCTCTATCATCTTATAGTATCCGTCCATATTAAGCTCCTTGAGGTCGGCGTCATTGCCCTCAACCTCAAAGCCCAGAGAAGCTGTAAAATCCTCCTCGTTTCCTATCATAACATCAACATACTTGGCAATCTCACGATTAACCTCCTGTGCCTTTTCCTGACCCCCGATTCCTTTCCAAAGAGATGGGCGGTAGTTTAGGTCGTAGGAAACAACAGTACCATACTGCTTCGCCTTCTTAACGGCTTCAATAACGGTTTCGGCAGCAGTTTCCGAAAGAGCCGCATAAATTCCGCCTGTATGAAGCCATCTAACGCCGAGTGTACCGAAAATATAATCCCAATCTATATCGCCCGGCTTGAGCTGTGAAGCGGCTGTGTTGCCTCTGTCCGAAGCACCGACAGCACCGCGAATACCGAAGCCTCTTTCTGTAAAATTAATACCGTTTCTAACTGTTCTGCCAATTCCGTCGTATGGCACCCACTTAATGAGGGAGGTGTCAACGCCGCCCTGAAGAATTAAATCCTCCATAAGATAGCCTATCTCATTTTCCGCAAATGCTGTAACAACGGATGTTTTCATACCAAAGCAACGGCGAAGACCTCTTGCAACATTATATTCTCCTCCGCCTTCCCAAGCCCTAAATGAGCGAGCTGTCTTAATTCTGCCCTCACCCGGATCAAGTCGAAGCATAATTTCACCGAGAGAAATCTCATCGAACATACATTCCTCTTTTGGTCTCAAATTCAAGTTCATAACAGTCCTCCTGTATTATTAAAATTCAAAATATTTCATAGCATTATTGAAGCATATTCCCTCAATAATTTCGCCTAGAATTTCCTCGTCATAGGCATACCATCCGTCCTCGACCCATCTGCCAATCAGGCGGCACATAATTCTTCTAAAATACTCGTGTCTGCCGTAGGATGTAAAGGAGCGTGAATCGGTTTCCATTCCTATAAACTTGCCCAAAACACCGAGATTGCCAAGCGATTTCATCTGGCTTGTCATTCCGTCCATAGTATCGAGGAACCACCATGCAGGGCCGAATTGAATCTTACCTTCTGCATCAGAGCCCTGGAAATTACCGAGCATTGTAGCCAAAACGGTATTGTCCTTATCGTTTAGATTGAACAAAATTGTTTTTGGCAATTTATTTTCAACATCGAGTGCGTCGAGGAATCTCGAAAGAGTGTACGCAATTTCGCAATCACCCACACTGTCGAAGCCCGTATCAGGGCCGAGTGAGTTGAACATCCTTGTCGAATTATTACGCATAGCACCGATATGAATTTCCATTGCCCAACCAAGCTCGTGATATTTTCTTCCGAGTGCAAGCAAAACGGCAGTTCTGTACGCGTCGCCCTCTGCCTGCGATATGCTTTCGCCATTCATCGCCCTTTGGAACACAGCCTCGATTTCTTCATCGTCTGCCGTTGCAAACGGAACATAATCGAATGCCTGGTCGGACACCCTGCAACCCACTCTGTCAAAATGCTCACACCTGTTAAGCAACGCAGAAATAACATCCTTGTATGATTTTATTTCAATTCCTGCCGCTTTTCCAAGCTCGTCGATATATTCGCCGAAGCCTCCGAGATGAATATTCAGTGCCTTATCGGGACGAAAGCTGGGCAAAACCCTGCAATCGAATTCCTCAACACTCTTGAGCTTCTCGTGATACTCAAGGCTGTCAATCGGATCGTCGGTTGTGCAAACAACCTTAACATTGCTACGCATAATCAAACTTTGCGGACGGAAATCGCCGTTTGCAATAGCCTCATTTGCTCTTGCATAAATATCTCTTGCCGTTTTTGCATTCAAAGGGGTATTTATTCCGAAATATCGTTGAAGCTCAATATGTGCCCAATGATAAAGCGGATTGCCGATGCAATATTGGAGTGCTTCGCCGAATTTTACGAATTTCTCCTCACCGCTTGCATCCCCTGTGCAATACTTTTCCTCAACTCCGGCACTACGCATAGCACGCCACTTGTAATGGTCGCCGCTGAGCCAAAGCTGCGAAATATCCTCGGGCTGTTTGTTTTCGAAAATTTCCTTTGGACTCAAATGACAATGATAGTCACAAATAGGCATTTTATGTGCATATTTGTGGAACAAATGCCGTGCACATTCCGTATCCAAAAGAAAATCCCTGTCCATAAAATTATTCATCTGAACTCCCAACCTCCTATTTATTC
>CAMFPZ010000131.1 GCA_945979635.1 uncultured Eubacterium sp. | reverse complement strand
CGGTCGAATAGGTCACACCATTAATGTCAATACCATTGCAGGTATAGAACGGAAGCTTCGGCGACTTTGATGTGTCAAGAGTAATTACTGTACCGGCAGTTACATAATCAACCTCTGCGATTCTGTAATTCAAGCTATTGATATAAGTAACCTTATATGTATCCTCTGTGCTTGCCTTCTTTGTTGTGAGCTCTGTGTCACCTCTAACGATGAAGGTCAAGGCATCGGTTGTTGAAAAATACTTATTTGCAGTTGTTGCAGTAGTTGAAGCAGATGCATAGTACCAATCAACAATCTCGCCTGATGGTGAAGGAACTGTAATTTCGGTACCATAGTCAAATACATCATACACCTCGTTATCGAGATATACAGTGTACTTTTGTACAGAAATATTTGACAACGCGTTTGCTACATCAGCATCAAGAGCTTCCTGTGAATCATACTTGCAAGCAGAAACATTTCTGCCGGCAACCATAACATCAACATATGCATTCAAAGCAGCAAGCTTTTCGGCAATATCATCCTGGTCATATGCATCAGGGTCAGCAAGAAGCTTCTTGCCCTCCTGCTTTGCATGCTCAAGAGCCTCGGCGTCAATATTGTTTTGCTCAAGAACATTTGTAAGATTTGCAATTGCAGTAATCTCGCTCTTTATAGCACTTATGGTAGAAGCTTCATCCATATAGTGAGTTGCTCTTTCTAATTCAGGCATATTGTAATAAGTAAGTTGTGCAATTTGGTTTGCAAGAGCCTGAACAGAGGAAGCACTGTACTTTTCATCCTCGATTGCCGAAACTACGGTTGTTACTGCTTTGTCAACATTGAATTCATCTGCTGTAAAGTCGATTCTGTAAACAAGAGCGTTTTGAGCATTTACAAGGTTAGTAACAAGCTCATTAATCTCTGCAATTACTGTTGCATCTGTCTTGTCGTAATCACGAATATTTGTGTCGCTGTACTTACCCATATATGCTGACATTGCAGCTTGGTAAGCTGTCTTGAAAGCGTTCCAAGTATTTGATCTAACGATGCTTTCGTCGTTTTGGTAAGCTGACTTAGCAGCTTCAAGTGCAGCAGACAATTCCTTGTTTGAAGCAGGTTCAACAAGAGCCTTTCTTGCATTCCAAAGGTTTGTATATCTTGTGTCGCACTCACCAACGATTTCTGCATAGGTCATACCTGAATACTCCATTTCAGCCTTAGCACTTGAAAGAGCACCGATAAATGCATTCCAAGAATTTGTTGAGTAGTTATTTGAATTTTCTGTTAATGCTTCACATTCTTCAATAAGAGCAAGAAGTGTTGAAATGTCAACAATGTATACAGTCTCGGAATACTTTGACTTGTCGAATGACCAGCCTGCAAAGTATGGAGAAGCACCTGTCGGAGCCCACTTATAATAGTAGAACATACCCATTGTAAGTCCACTCTTGGAGGTATCGAATACCCATGACTTTGCTGACGGAAGTGCATTTGCATTTATTGAACCTGTTGTTGCAGGAATTGTAAGAGTTGTTCTGCAAGCAAGGCTTGTTGTTCCCTGCTTTGCGAGAATACCGCCTGCGATAGGAACAGCACCTTCTGTTGTTTCAACAAGAGAAGTAAGGTCTGTGTTGATATCTGTAATATCGTTACCTGCCATATCCTTAGCAACTGCTGAACCGCTTGTTGAAGTTGCCTTAATGCCGGCAAGACGAAGTTCAACGTTACCGCTTTTGATAGCGATATTACCCGGATACTGTGCTATACCGCCATACGGATCAGCAGTAACGCTTGAAGTTACACCGCGCTTTGAGTTAAGCTCACCTGTTGCCACATCAGCAGGAGCATTAAGTGTGATTGAGTCGATCATAGCATCAAATCTACAGTTGTTGAAGAACTCCATATTTGATACAGGAAGTTCAAATACGCATGCTTCACGCTGTGTCTTAAAGAAGATTGTTTGGTCTGAACGCTTCCAAGTAAGAGTCCAAGTACCTGAATCTCTTGATGAGTCAATCTTTGTTGTTGCTTCGATACCCTGGCTTGCGATAGTACCGTTTGTAATCTTAGCAAATGACGGTCTCAAGCCGTTTACTGCTTTGATAATACTATTTGTGGTTTGAGCGTAATTTGTGATGATATTGAGAGCACTGTTTTCTACTTCAGGGTCGATTGAATAGTCACCGTCTCTGAAAGCAATACCCTTCTTAACTGCTTCGTCAAGAACTGCATAGTTACCGTAGTCGTTCTTAGTTGCTTCGTAGCTTTGTCCCTTTGCGATAGCACTAACTAATGAATAGCCGATTTGTGCAATGTTTGAGTCAACATTGAGAACACTAGCCCTGATTGCGTCGCTAAGTGTAATTCTGTAAAATTCAACTTTATTTCTAGCTTCCGGAGAGTCAACAATTTTTTGTGCTTCAAGAGGATAGTTTTCTTCTTCGCCCCAAATATCAATCTTCGCCTGCTTAACAAGCTGTATAATATCTGAGCTCTGAATTGATTGAGCAGTAAAGAAATTGCTGTTCTTTGCGATAACATGAGCATTATACATAATTATATCAAGGTCAGTTGTATCAACAGGAGTCTTGTTGAGCTCAAGGCTATCGAATGCGTTTGTAAGAGTTGTAGCTGCTGTTGCAACAGAAGAATCTACAATAGCATAATCAGAGCTGTAAAGATTAGACATAAGCTTCTTTGCATTCAAAAGAGCTGTTTCGAACGGAGTCCATGTTTCAGCAGTATAGTTACATTCATTCTCGTTACCTGCAGCATATGTCTTTGCTGTATTGTCGATTGCTGTACGAAGGTCTGCATAGCCCTTATTATCCTTATTTGGAATAGTAAGGTCATTAATTGTTTCAACACAGGTTTGAATTAAATCTGCCTTTGTTGAAACCGTTTCGGTGGTTGTATTCGAAATATCAACGGCAGTAGCCTTATCGAATGCGGAGCAAACGGACTTAAGGCCGCCCTGCTTATAGCTCTTGAAATCAGCAAAGAGATTCTTCTTTTCACCATTGAGAGCATCGAGCAAGGCCTTATAGTTCAGTACAGTGATTGTTGCATCGGGAGTAATAATACCCGAGTCCTGTGCTGAGTTAGGATCTGCGGAGGTCGATACATACCAGTTTGCCGAGATGTTACGATAATACTCACCATCGTTAAATGCAAAGCCGTCTGTAAGCTCAAGTGCGTTTGAGAACATTACAAGCTTTCTGCTACTTGAAAAAGTACCTGTAGGAAGCTGTCTTGAACGAACATCTGTTGTTTGAACACCATTTGTTCCACCTGCAAGACCTGCGAAGCCGGCACCTGCAGTATAAGCAGTTGGGCTTCCGGCTTTCTGATAGTTCCAGCTCCAATTCAGAGTTGTTCCCTCGCCGCCTCTCCAGCCGCCGATGAGGATAATATCCTCGTGGTCAATTGCAGCCTCCATTGTGCGTGGGTCAGTTACATCGGAAGAAACAGGATAAGCAGCATACAGATATCTTTCCCTATTTGATGTTACTTGTGCCGACATCATAATAGGCATACGAGGCTTTGTTACACCGTCGTAAAGAAGCACTGCAGATGAA
>CAMFPZ010000130.1 GCA_945979635.1 uncultured Eubacterium sp. | reverse complement strand
GGCCACACAAACGGAGCCTCCGTTGCATTCCCTGAAATTGTTTCAACAACCGTACAGGTATATTATCCAAATACCATTCTCCTTTATGATGGTTCATCCAATAAGCCTGTTATCCCGGTTGTTCTTATGGTAAGAAGAAATACAACACAAAACAGATTTATCTACACTGTTTATCCTGCAGCCGAGGGTTGTGATGCAACCTATACATCCCAGATGGCAGGTATTGATGCCGACCTTATTTCACTTTCCAGTGCAAAGGGCGACGGTACATACGATTTCCGCGGCGGTTCAGAGGGTACAGTTCTCAGCTTCACAGGTGCCAGAGCAAACAATACTTCTCTAATTGGTACAACAGTAGGAAATCCATATAAACGTGCTTCACAGGCCTTCTGTAATATCTTTAACAGCTGGTGGAACTGTTGGGCCGGAGGTTTCCAAGTATCCGACAGCATTAACTTCGCCGGCGAAGGCGTAAAAGAGGTTGGTAAATATTGGGCTTGGTATGGCGGTAGTGACTCAGGTCTTTCCCAAAGCATTGATGGTAATATGCGTGACTATAAGCCGTCACAGCATAAGATTTATGTAGTCAACTACAAGGGCCTTGCAGATAAGATGAAGGATGCAACTAATATTGCAAAGCTAACCAGTGTTTCAAACTTCACAGAGGGCGGCTTACTCAATGCTCTTAAGGGCTACGATATGGCTACCTCCTTCGACGCTTCCTCAATTACTCTTGCAAATGTTGAGGAAAAGGGCGAGGAAATCAAGCAGGCTATTCAAGGTATGAGCAGTACTATGACAGAGGACGCAAATACCAGAGCATATGCAAATCTTCGTGCCGCTGTTGGAAGTGCAAAGAAGATTTTTGACGAAGGTAATGCGAATAATGAAAATTATACTGCAGAATCCTGGAGCAAATTCGTGACTGCATATGCAAATGCAACCGAGCATTTTGCTATACTTTATACAAATCCATATAATACAACAGAAGCAAATAGCCTTATCGAGCCTTTGAAAACAGCTCAAGACGAGCTTGTTCTTAACAAAGAGGTTGTTGATACAGTTCTTCTTCAGTATGCGATTGATAATGCAGATGCTGTAATAGACAACGAGCGTTATTTCGTAGCAGGTACAGTATCCTCCGATATAGCAAATGTTGTTCAGCAGGCAAAGACAGAAATTTGGACATCAGAGCAGTATTACGGACTTGATGCAAAGAAGATTGTTGCAACTGCCCAGAACCAAGCAAAGGTTGAGGATTATCTTCAAAGACTTATTACTCTCCTTCAGGGTGTTCAAATTGATACTGCTTCAATCGTTCAATCCTGTGGTTATTCATTGCAAACCGCAATAACAGAAGCGGCAAAATATGAGAGCCAGAAAGATAATTATTCAAACTACGCTTCTTTGAAAACTGCCGTAGATAATGCAAATAACTTTAGCCAGAATCTTCCAACCATTAATGCAAAGGTTGAAGGTCAGGTATCAAATTCAATTAATACCTATGTAAGCTATGTCGATGCAATCGCATATGCAATAGCAACTCTTCGTCCGTCATTCAAGCTTGTAGCAAACGGAACAGTTGCAAATCCGGGTACAGAGATGACGAATAGAATTTATTCGGCAACTCGTCCGAATAGCTTTAATTTCTATTGGAAGCATTCAAACGATATTGTATTCTTCAAAACAACCCGTGACCCTTTGACAGTTAGGCTTCCGAAGTCAGAATGGGGTGCATATTGCCAGCAAACAGCAAGTAATTTTGATTTGGTTCTTGACTCAATCAATATCCACGCTATGGAAGCTTCAACCGGCGAAATTTCGGGTGCATATACAACAGGTTGGGGTAATATCAGCGGTTATGGTTTGACTGCGACCCAAATTTCGGAGCATCCGGGTGTGCTTTCTATCAGTAACAGTAACCTTACCTTAACTCTTAATAACTTTAAGATAACAAATTCAACAGGTCAGGCATACGGCGTTGACAGAAACGGATCTAATATTACGAATGCAAACTACGACTTTACTGATTTGTTGAGCACAACTGAAGGTACTGACCCTCGCAGTGGCGGTATTTATGCACTGAATGGTACGACTGTATTTAACTCGAACGCAGAAATTACTGCACCTGAAACGCAGGGTGCACCGAACCTTGATAATATTACATCAAAGAAATCAAATCAGCTTGATCTTGCTTCAACTAATACAGAATTCGGTGTGCTTTACTATTGGAGATATGCTGAAACACTTGTAAACAGCTGGGCAGGCTACTCCTATGATAAATCACCTTTGAGCCTTAAGGTAGGTATTGTTGACCTTTCAACATTGTTCGACCTTATTACAGAGTGCGAGGATCCTGAATTTATCGCAAAAGCAAATAGCTACACCACTGCTTCCTGGAATGCATTCCTTACTGCTCTTCAGCAAGCAAATGACGATATGAATTATTCGGAAATGTCTTATACAGATATCGTCAATGAGTGTGACAGAAGATTTACAAATCTCTATAACGCAAGAAAGAACCTTGTCGCTCCTGCATCTAATGCAAAGCTCAAGGAGGCTGTACTTGCGGCAAAGAGTGCATACGAAAACGACCAAAATAAGGTAAAGCCTGAAACCTGGACAGAATTTGAAACAGCATATGAAGCTGCTCTTTCAAAGTATCAGGGAATCTATAGCGATACAGGCGTTCGTGATTATCCAAAGAGCGAGCAGAGCATTATTGATTCCTTTGCAACTGCACTTACTGCTGCACAGGCAAAGCTTGCTTATCAGGTAGACTTTTCAATCGTTGATAATGCTGTTAGCACGCTTGTTGCAGGCGTTGAAACCGACAAATACACTCTTGCCTCAGTAGAGGCTCTTAAGCAGGAAATTGCCGGCTTAACCTACTATAATATGCAGGTTTATGATAGAGTTCAACATTATGATGATGAGGTTGATTTCGTAAACGGCCTCCAAAAGGAAGCAAACGAAACTGTTCCTGCATTGAGAGGAGTTCTTGTTCAGGGTGAATTTGATATGAGTGCAATCAACTCTGCAAAGGAATTGGGCAGAGATAAGATTTCTGACCCTGACGCATACGACCAGGATTTAATCAGCGAAGCATTGAATACTCTTACGGAGTTTAGTACTGTTTCTATTCTTAATAGACAGATTAGATGCTACAAGTACAACTCGCAGGAAGAAATTGATGCCGATGTTGCGGCTGCATTAACCGGCATTACCTTGAAGCAATATGATGTGACTCTCGATGGTGTTCACTACGGAACCTATACTTACGGTACCGAAATTACCGTAAATGCTCCGGAAAACGATACTGTTGATTGGTACTATGCATCTGTTTCAACTACTGCAACAACTGCAAAGAAATATTTTTCAACAACCGATGCCTTGACCTTCATCGTTAGAGGTGACACAGAGCTTACAACAAAGAAGGCAAGCACAGAGCAAACCTATAAGGTTACTTATATTAATAGCTTGAACTACAGAATCGCAGAGGTTGATTATGTAACTGCCGGTACAGAAATCTCTCTTGATATTTCGAAGGCACCGAGTCTTCCGTTCTATACCTGCAATGGTATTGACATTAATGGTGTGACCTATTCGACCG
>CAMFPZ010000129.1 GCA_945979635.1 uncultured Eubacterium sp. | reverse complement strand
TCAGATGTGTATAAGAGACAGGGTGATTGTATGACCTTGAATGAAAGAATATTTAAAGCAGTTTGCCGAATACCGAAAGGCAGAGTTGCAACCTACGGTCAAATTGCAACGCTTTGCGGAAATCCGCATTATGCTCGTGCTGTTGGAAATGCATTGCATAAAAATCCGAACCCCGACGAGATACCTTGCTATCGTGTTGTGAACAGCAGGGGCGAGCTTACAAAAAGCTTTGCTTTCGGTGGTTTGGAGGAACAGGCAAATAGATTGCTCAACGACGGAATTGAAGTCGTTGACGGCAGGGTGGACTTAAAGAAATATCAATGGCGGGGAGAAAACGATGATTTTTGAACAAGTAAATTTAGGCGGAGTAAACGCAAAAAATCGTATTATACGCTCGGCAACCCACGACGGTCTTGCGGATGATAAAGGTGCACCTACCGAAAAACTCATAAGAAAGTATGGATATCTTGCAAAAAACGATGTCGGCACAATTATAACAGGCTATGCCGGAGTGAGCGAAAATGGTATGTCACCATATCCTGCAATGCTCAAAATTCATAACGACGATAATTTGGAGCAGTTCGCAAAATTAGCCCAAGCGGTGCATAAATATGATACTCCGATTGTTCTTCAGCTCGCTCATTGCGGAAGACAAACATCGTCTAAAACCATCGGTGTTAAAAAGGTTGCACCGACTGCAAAACGGCATTTGTTTTATCCCGATAAGGCACAGGAACTTGATACAAATGGAATAAGAACAATAGTCGATGATTTCATAAAAGCTGCTCAAAGAGCCGAAAAATGCGGATTTGACGCTGTTCAGCTTCACGCCGGACATGGATATTTGCTCCATGATTTTCTCTCGCCCTATGGTAATAACAGGCATGATGAATATGGCGGCAGTGTAGAAAACAGAAGTCGTATTGTTTGCGAAATAATCAAAGGAATAAAGCAAAACACTTCGCTTCCTGTTTGGATAAAAATAAGTGCCGAGGATAATCGCAAAGGCGGTATGTGTATCGAGGATAGCTTGAAGATTTGCAAAATACTCGAAAACGCAGGACTTGATTGCGTTGAGGTGTCCTGCGGAACTGTCGAGGACGGTATGAACACAATGCGAAGCAGGGTTATGCCAATGAAGGCAGTGTTTGAATATAGAGAACCCTGTGCTTCTTTTCCGTGGCCGCTGAAAGCAATTTCTCTTGCCTGTGCCGAGCTAGTTAATCCGTTAATTAAGCAACCTGTTCCTCTCGAGAATTTTAATGTTCCTAATGCAAAAAGAATAAAATCCGTGCTAAAGATTCCTGTTATTGTTGTCGGGGGAATACATAAGCTTTATGATATGGAAGGCATTGTTGCAGACGGTTCTGCTGATGCAGTTTCGATGTGCAGACCTTTTATTTGTGAGCCTAATTTGGTATCAAAGCTAAAAAGCGGAAAACAGAAAGAAGCAAAGTGCCTGATGTGCAACTATTGCGGACTTGTTATTGAAAAGGGCGAAACAAAATGTCTTTATGCCAAGGTGAAATGATGAGTAAGATATTTGGATTTTTCAAGAAAGAAGCGGTGCTTGTAATATCCTTGCTTCTCGCGATTGTTTCTGCTTTCTTTATTAAGCCGAGTGCACAGTACATAGAATATATTGATTTCAAAACGCTTTGCCTTTTGTTTTGTCTTATGGCAGTTATGGCGGGCTTGCAGGAAATAGGTGTGTTTAGGCTGCTTGCACGCCGACTTTTGTCGGTTGCAAAAACCACGAGATCATTGTACTTTGTTCTGACATTGCTTTGTTTTTTCTCGTCAATGCTGATAACCAACGATGTCGCTTTATTGACCTTTGTACCTTTTACTATTGCAACGCTGAATATTTCAAATCAAAAAAGACACCTTGTTTTTATAACGATAATGCAGACTGTTGCGGCAAATTTGGGGAGCATGCTTACGCCTGTCGGAAATCCCCAAAACCTATATTTGTTTTCAAAGTATAATTTGTCGGCATACGATTTCTTTTCGATTGTTTTTCCTTATTGTGCTTTGTCGCTTGCTTTGTTGATTATTTGCGGATTTTTTATTAAAAACGAAAGTGTGAATATCGAGTATGGTGTTCAGGAAAAAATAAGTTCAAAGCCAAAAACTATTGCATATTCAGCATTGTTTTTAATCTCACTGCTTTGTGTTTTCAGGGTACTTAATTTCGTTTTGCTTTTTGCGGTTGTTCTTGTATTTATGCTCGTTTTTGACAGAAAAACGATTATGAAAATTGATTTCGGTCTTTTGCTTACTTTTGTTTTTCTCTTTATTTTTATTGGAAATCTGGGCAATATTGATTACATAGGCAGATTTTTGCAGAGTGTAGTGAGAGGTAATGAAGTGTTTGTTGGCGTACTTTCAAGTCAGTTGCTTTCTAATGTTCCCGCGGCGATTTTGCTTTCTGCCTTCACAGATAACTCAAAAGCACTTCTGGTCGGAGTAAATCTCGGCGGTCTCGGTACGCTTATTGCTTCAATGGCAAGTCTTATTTCCTTTAAGCTTGTTCAAAAACAAAATGTGAATGTGCAAAAATATTTATTAATTTTCACTTTGGTCAACCTAATCTTTTTGGCACTGAATTGGATACTTTACACTTTGATTGTATAAAAACAACCTCCTGTGTACTTCTCGTACCGCAGGAGGGTTTCGTTCTTTCTGTATTAGTAAAATTCCTTGATGTAGTTAAGCACATCCTGTCTTGTTTTGCAAAAAGGACCGGGGGTTTCCATTTTGAGCGAAACGAGTGCCGTGCAATATTGGAGTGAGTCCTTGATATTTGCTTTTTGTCGCTCGGTGATATAGCCTGCAAAGGTTGTGTCGCCTCGTCCTGTTCTGCCCGAAAGGTTGCGAGCTTTGATGGGACAGGTGTGAATTTCCTTGCCATCGTAAGCCAAAACCTCGGTGTTGTGAGTAATCAAAATTTCCTTTGCACCCCATTCAAAGAGCATTTTTGCAGCTTTCACACGGTCGGTTGTTCCGGTGAGGATTTCTGCTTCGGCTGCGTCGGTTTTTAAATAATCTATGTAAGGCAAATATTTTTTCTTATCTTCCCAGTCGTGAAAAGCCATTGTTTTGTCGTCTTCAATATGACGAAGCAGGCATTGAACATCAACAGCTACTTTTCCGTGGAGCGATGCCTCCTTGAAAAGCTCACCGTCAAAATCGCCGTAAACAAGTCCTGCAAAATGATAAATTCCTGTATTAATATCCTTGAATTCATCGAATTTGAAGCTGTCGCAAACACCCATTGAGGTACATTCTCTTTTTTCCTTATCTGCTGTAAAATATTTGTTTCTTATTGAGCAGGTTTGCTTTGATTTCTTGAAATAAACATCAGCCCCGCTGTTGTCAAAGCGTTCGTTAATGTCAACATCTTCGGGATTGAATTTTGTAAAAATTGCAACCTTGTTTTCGCTTTTTGCCGCAGCAAAACCGGATGCAACAACAGCACCTCCGACTTCCTTGCGTACATTGTCCAGGTAATCTATGTTGCAGTCGAGTGAAACCGGACCAATAACCAAAACATCATATTTGTTCATATTGTGTTCTCCTTTGCATCTGTCTCTTATACACATCTGACGCTGCCGACGATACTCCTTG
>CAMFPZ010000128.1 GCA_945979635.1 uncultured Eubacterium sp. | reverse complement strand
ATGTGGATTTGAAATCTCAATAAAGCTTTCTTACTATTACACATTGTATAATATGAAGGGGATAGGATACTCGCTTTTGACGATAATTCCGGAGTTTGCTTTGTTTATGATTATTACAATATTCGGAATTAATTGTTCGATAGTTCTTAATAAAAGGCTTCTTCGCTTATTAAAAGATAATACCGGCAGGGGAGTTGATTTGAAATTTTACCTTCGTGATTATGCGATATTCGCAGTAGGAATAGTATTAGCTTCGTTGATTAACTCTCTGTCGGTATGTTTATTCAGTAGCCTTATTCAGTTTTGAAGGATGGTTTGTTGTTGGAAAGCGGATTTGAATTAATAGCTTTCTTTGATGCATCGCTTTGAATATGTGTATATATTTCTGTTGTGCCGAGATTTTCATGACCGAGAATCTCTTTTAGCACCAAGACATCAACATTTCCGTGTTGATACATAAGAGTAGCAGCAGTATGGCGAAGCTTATGTACGGAAAGACCTCTTCCTCCAAGCCCGGCCTTTTCGAGATATTTTTCAACCATATCCTGTACGGTTCGTCTGCTGATTCGCTGGTATCTTGAACTCAAAAACAAAGCTCTGTCCTTAACCTTGTCGTTGGGTCGAATCTTCATATATTGGGTGATTGCGTCAATACAAGCTTGATTTAGATAAACAGTTCGCTCCTTGTTTCCTTTACCGGTGATTACCAATGTTCCATCAGAACGAATGTCATTATAGTTTATTGAAACTAATTCGGAAAGTCGCATTCCGCAATTTAAGAATAATGTGATTATAGCAAAATCTCGTTCCTTATTCTTTCCGTCAATGACCGAAAGAAGCTTTTGGGACTCTTCTAATGTAAGATACTTTGGAAGAGTCTTTTTTATTTTCGGTGCATCTAAATTTTTAACAGGATTTGAAGGAAGCAATCCGAGATTATCAGTTATATATGCAAAATATCTTCTAATCGAAATAACACGGCGTGCTCTGGTCGCCTCGTTATTTTGCTTAACATTCTTACAATAGATTAAGTAGCTGTATGCATCGTTTAAGGTTATTGTTTTGATGAAATCTAAATCAATTGTGCTGATGTCGATATTCTTATCGTCGGAGTCGCTTGGGTATAATCCTTTTTGCTTTACAAGAAATCTGAAGAAGCTTCGAAGGTCTCCGGCGTACTCGAGAACAGATAATGAACTATGACCTTTAATAGCTTCGGTATAAATTAAGTAGTCCTGTACTGTTTTAGGAAGCTTAGGAATATCCTCGCGTTTTATATTAATCACCTCGATGTATTGTCGTTTACTTCATAATACCAAATTATTATCCTTTTTTCAAGAAATACAGAAAAAATCGGCATTATTCACTCCCCATATTGCACAAAATATTAATTTTGTGCAATTAGAACAAAAAATTAGCAGGTGTGGAAAACTCCCCTAATATGTTGAAATATAAAAAACAGCCGATCTAAAAGCGACCGGCTGTCACAAATTACTCTTCGATAATTGCATCATATGCAGAGCGAATATTTCTAACAGGAATTATATCAATAGTAGTTTTAATTTCCTTTGACAAGGATTTGTAATTATGAAACGGAATAATACATTTATTGAATCCCAATCTCTTTGCTTCTGCGATTCTTTGTTCACAGTTGTTTACAACCCTTATCTCCCCCGCTAATCCTATTTCGCCGAAAGCTAGTGTTTTTTCGTTTAGTGCTTCATCCTTTAATGATGAAATTAAAGCGAGTGCAACGCTCAAATCCGCCGCAGGCTCATATAACTTGAAGCCTCCAATAACATTTAGGTAAGCATCCATTCCGCTAAAATAATATCCTGCACGCTTTTCGAGTACGGCAATAATCATATTCATTCGGTTATAATCAAAGCCTGTGCACATTCTTCTGGGCGTTCCAAAGCCTGTTCCCGTAACAAGAGCCTGTACCTCGGCTAAAATAGGTCTTGTTCCCTCCATTGTGCATGCAACACATGTTCCGCTGGCGTTTTTTGGCCTACCTGAAAGCATCATAAGAGAAGGATTTTCTACCTCCTGCATACCTTGCTGCGTCATTTCGAATACTCCGATTTCGTTTGTAGAACCGAATCTGTTTTTGGCACTTCGAAGAATTCTGTATGAGTAGTTTCTTTCTCCTTCAAAATAGAGTACTGTGTCAACAATGTGCTCCAATACTTTTGGACCGGCAATAGCACCATCTTTGTTTACATGGCCTACAACAAAAATAGAAATACCCATTGATTTTGCCAGATGCATAAAAATATTAGTACCTTCTCTAACTTGAGTAATACTGCCTGCTGTTGAATTGAGCTCTTCGATGACCATTGTTTGAATTGAGTCGATAATAACTAAATTTGGCTTTTCTTTTTTTATTGTTTCGACTATTGAGGCTACATCGGTTTCTGCCATTATAAATAGATTTTCTGTATCAACTTTTAATCTGTTGGCTCTTAATTTTATTTGTCTTGCGGATTCCTCGCCGCTGATATACAAAATTTTATTGCTTTGACCCAGATTTTGGCATACCTGAAGCAAAATCGTTGATTTACCTATGCCGGGGTCGCCTGAAATCAGCACAAGGCTTCCCTCAACAATTCCGCCTCCCAAAACTCTGTCGAATTCTTTTAATCCCGTTTTCATACGATTCTCAATATCGCTGTTTATCTCGTGAAGCTGCTGAACGGGTGCAATCGGAATTCCTCTTGAAAGAGCTTTGCCGTTTGGTTTTGTTGCGACAGCTATCTGCTCCTCCATAGTGTTCCATTCTCCGCAGGACGGACATTTTCCGAACCACTTCGCACTTTCATAAGAGCAATTGCTGCAAATATATACTGATTTAGATTTTTGTGCCATGATTATTATCCTTTCGCTTTATCTTATTTGCTCGCAAATTCCTGTGAGTATAGAAAAAGCTATTTCTTTTTGGTAGTCCTTGCTTTGAAGTCTGTTGTTTTCTTCTGTATTACTCATAAATCCACATTCTATCATTATTGAAGGAACGCTTGCTTTATGTAATAAATAATATTCATTTCCCGAAGGCTTGTTGACTCTTTTGTTGTCCGGTTGAAGATTGCTTTTGATATTTTCAAGAATGCTGTCAGCTAACAGCTTACTGTCATCATCGTTTGTTGAATACCAGATTTGAGTTCCCCATTCGCTTTCGTTTTCGTAATGATTTTGATGAATGGAAATCAGAACGGCGTTATCCTTTGAATTTATGTAATCCAGTCTGTTGTACAAATCGGATTTGTTTCGCTCTTCGCCTGTTTTGTAGATTTCATAATCGTCGTTTCTTACTAAATCTGCTCTAATTCCGCTGACCATAAGAAAATCGTATAGCTCCAGAGATAATGAAAGATTTATATTTTTCTCCACACTTCCGTCAATTCCGATTGTACCGCCATCTTTGCCGCCGTGGCCGGCGTCAATAACAACAGTGTTTCTTGCTTCGTATTGTCTTATTACCTGTGAAACTCCGTTATCAATTTTTTTAGTAATTTCGAATGCACAGGCGAATACCAAAATCGAACTCAAAATAATCAAAGCTATTTTTTTCAAAAATACCACCGTTTATTATTATGCTTTGATTATACAATATATTTCCTGTCTCTTATACACATCTCCGAGCCCACGAGACGTAGAGGAAT
>CAMFPZ010000127.1 GCA_945979635.1 uncultured Eubacterium sp. | reverse complement strand
CAAAGATGCCATTATTTTGCATTTTAGGCATATTATTTCGGCTACCGCCAACTTAAAGAGCCTAATGCATCGAGAAGCTCCTTATCCTCCGGCAAAACTCTGAAATTAGTTCGGATTTTTTCGCCATCGGGAGATGTTACGGAAAGCTCCAAAACAGAGCCTGTATCTACTCTCTGCCCGGCGTCGCGAACGAACATACCAAGCTTTGGATGGCGAGAATTAAAATCTCCTAACATCTCTTTTATTTTTAGCAAAGCCATTGGATTCATACATTCACACTCCTTTTTATATTACCAAAACGAGTGCACCGGCTCCGATTAGCAGGGTTGCAAGAAGCGTTTTCCAAGTAAACTCCTCGTGCAGGAACACAACGGCAAATATGAGCGTAAACACTATGCTCAATTTATCTATCGGAACAACCTTGGAGGCGTCGCCGATTTGGAGAGCTCGATAGTAGCATATCCACGAAAGCCCTGTTGCGAGTCCGGACAGAATCAGGAACAACCAGCTTTTTTTGCTGATAGATGAAATTCCACCCTGTGCATTTGTAATAAATACAATTCCCCACGACATAACAACTACAACAACAGTACGAATAGCGGTAGCTAAATTCGAGTCAACGCCATCTATACCAATCTTTGCTAATATCGAGGTTGCGGCGGCAAAAACAGCCGACAGCAATGCAAAAACAAACCAATTCATTTTTTCGCCCCGTTTTGACAAGTTTTGCATTCTTATTCTACACTTTATTAACTATAATGTCAATGCAAAACGAATTAGGCAAACAACATAACGGGAGAATTTATTTCGTTATCGCCGCAATCCAATAATACAGCGGCAAAAGCAAAAAGATTATCCAAGCATATTTCCAAGCACCGACAAACAAGCCTATTGCCAGAAATACTGCAACAATTATTTCGGGTACGGGTAGAAGAAAGACAAAAGCCTTCTTGCTATTCGCCTTGCAGGCGAGTGCATAATGATAGTAAATCGGAACAGTTAGAAAGATGAGCCATGTCGGATGCCATGCATTGAATATAAATCCAACCGCAACATATATGATAGTGATAATTATCGGAAACGGAAATCTGAACAACGCTCTTGCTCTTTCGGGATAAATTCCAAAATCATTCGCCTTCGAGATTAAGGATTTAATCTTTCCCTTAATATCCTTCTTTGTATTTGCCTTTGTTTCGATAACAACCTTATCGTTTTCAGTGTTGAGCATTTCATCAACGGTTATTCCGTAGAGTCGGGCAAGATCAACAAGGTTGTCAACGCTGGGAGAGGATTCGGCACGCTCCCATTTCGAAATAGCCTGACGGCTGATTCCCAGCTTTTGAGCAAGAACATCCTGACTGTATCCATTTGCCTTTCGTAGCTGCTGCAATCTATTTGCTGTCATTAAATCCATATTGTTTGTCCTTTCTGTGTTTATTGCTTCTAAACCCATTCCTTTAATATATTCGGGCTTTCAAATATTTCATTAAGCTTATCAATAAACGGAGCGATGTCGCCGGCATCGAGTGCCCTGTGGTCAAACGCGATAGTAAGCGGTAGTCTTTTGCCAATTCTTATTTCGTCGTTTTCGTCAACAATAACCGCCTTTTGGAGTGCTCCGATTCCGATAACGCAGGTCTGTGGCGGAATGATTTCGAGGAGTGTGCAATCACCGTTCCATCCTCGACATACCGAACCGATATTGGAAATCGTAATCGTACCCTGCTCAATATCGTGCTTCGTCAGTCTTTCGCTTTCCGGAATGGAATAATATTCCTTCTTTGCTTTGCCGGAAAGAGTTTTCACCCTGTGCTTTCCTGTTTTTGAGCCGATAAGTCTGTTCACGGTTTGGAGAATTTTGCCCTGCTTCAGCCCGTTCAGAGTATTGTCGAGTGAAACCTCGAACATAACCTCATTCATATCCGAATTATTTGCACGGCGTGCCGTATCGGCAATTGCATCACGCATTTCGCTCATAGATTTGTTTTGCATATCGTGCATATTGACTGTCATCATTTCGCCGCTTTTGAGAATCATCGGCATAGATATATTTATCTCCTCAAATTCTCTGACACAGCCGCGAACCAGCCTTCGGTTAAATTCGATATGCGAATTCATTTTTGGACACGCCTTGAGTGCCTCGACAATAACTCGGAGCATGGCAGTATTAATACTAATCTTCGTCTGCCTGTCGGCATTCTCGTTGATTTCTGCAAGAACATCCAAAAGTCTGCTGACCTCCGGAGTGTGTGTCATAACAGCGTGGGGGATTGTTTCCCAGCTTTCACTCGTCATATTAGATACAATTTTTCTCGCAATTCCAAAATGCTTCTCGTTTGTTACTGTTAATGTTTGCTTCATAATATATCTCCTTTTGTGTAAAATTTGTTTATGTATGCACCTCTCGGGTACATCCATATCCTACACTACGGAGAAAAAAATGTCTGCATACAACTGTTTACATTCGCCCAAAAGCTTCGCAACTCTCGGTTGCAAAGTGCTGAAACAAAGGATTTTTCGCTAAAGCAAGCTGATTTGTATCTGTTTTCCGTTAAAACCAATATATCATTTTTTTCAACATTTTTCAATAAAAAGACGGGAAGCCAATGTAGTATTTCTTCCCGTCATAATATTATTTAGTTTAGCAGAGCGGTTGATTTGTCAATTGCCCATTCAGCGGCATTGGCAATTTTCTTGCTCAGCCACGGAATTCTAAACAGCTTCGCAAACAGACTTCTTACGAATTCTACCAATAAGCCGGAAATGAAAATCAATCCTGCAAGTGCAAATGCATATCCTATTGCAACGATTAATCTATGCTCCGTTACAAATGTGAATGCCTCATTCAGCTTGCCCCAAATACCTTGGTTGAGCTGGAACAAATAAATTCCAAAGGCAAACGGCGAAAGCTTCGAAACGATAGCTCCCTTTATGTTGATTCTCGAAAACAGAATAACAAGAAGCAATCCGCTTCCCAAAATCGGCAACGGAAGATAGCTCTTGATTTTTGTGTAACCGACGATAACATAAAGCACCCACGCCGCCGCAATACACAGCACAAGCATAGCTACGAGCGTTATTGTTTTTTTCTTTTGGAAAACATTTCCGCGTTTAGCCATAGCTCCGATGCAATAAAGGATTATCAACCAAAATGTTGAGTAGCCGTTGTTCAGCTTGAAGGTATCCTTTATGAATCCGAAGCAACAAAACAGTATAACGAAGAAAACAAACGCTCTTCTTGCCGTCCTTTCATCAATCGAAAACAGCCATTTGTTCAACAAAGGCGTAACTAAGAACAAAACGAAGAACGCTGTGAAATACCAAAACTTTCCGTATGTAACAGGCATCGCACATTGCAATATTTCAATTTTTTTCATAGTCGGAATTAATCCGGCAACCATCATTATCATCGTTACACCGAACGAATAAAAGAATACCTGAAACCACATTTCGACTATTTTTTCATTCTTGCGTGGTCTATCGCTCGCCATATATCCGCTGATAAGTGCAAACCCATCAACTGCACAAAGGGAAAACAATTCAATCACCCAAAATACAGCAAATCCCTTGCTACCCTTTTCATAGGCATCCAATATTCCGCCACGCCCAAGCGTATGGAGCATACATACCATATACATAAGCACCAAACGCAACAAATCAATTCCATAATTTCGCTTACTGGCCATATGGCCCTCCCAAAATAAATATCTAAAATTACTCCCACTC
>CAMFPZ010000126.1 GCA_945979635.1 uncultured Eubacterium sp. | reverse complement strand
ACGACCGATTGTCATATCCTCTGTTACATTATCAAATACTGTCGGGCCAACAAAATAGCCGTTTTCGCAACCCTCCGGTAGCTTTGGATTTCTTCCGTCGACAACAAGAGTTGCACCCTCATTAATACCCTTTTCGATATCTGCGAGAACCTCTTTATAGTGCTTTTCGTATGTAATAGGGCCGAGTCTTGTATCCTTATCCCAAGCAAGACCGCAGTTTACGGAAGCAACCTGCTTTTTCAGTTCGGCAACGAATTTATCGGCAATGCTATCCTGAACAACACAGCATGAAAGAGCCATACATCTCTGACCGCCGCAACCGAATGCAGAGTTTATAACACCGGCTACTGTTCTTTCGAGAGCACAATCCTCAAGAACGAGAGCGTGGTTCTTTGCCTGACATAATGCCTGACATCTCTTGCCGGATGCAGCAGCTCTTTCATAAATCTTAAGTCCGACAGGAGTTGAGCCAACAAAGGTAATACCCTTTACATCAGGATGGTCGAGAATAGTATTAATCTCGTTTCTTGAACAGGTAACGATATTTACAACACCCTTTGGAATGCCTGCCTCAACATAGAGCTCTGCAATACGCATAGCAGTTCTCGGAGTAAGAGAAGCCGCCTTAAGAACAATAGTATTTCCGCAAGCAACACAAACAGGAACCATCCATCCGAAAGGAATCATTGCCGGGAAGTTTACGGGAACGATACCTGCAAAAACGCCCATAGCCTCACGATATTTTACTGTATCGAAGCCTGTTGAAGCGTCCATAAGGCTCTCGCCCATCATAAGCGAAGGTGCTTGAGTAGCAAGCTCTGTACCCTCTACTGCCTTTCCGACATCGCCGGCAGCCTCGCCCCATGTTTTTCCGTTTTCCTCACAAACAAGCATTGTAAGCTCATCCATATGCTTGAGAAGAAGCTCGCGAACCTTGTATAGAACAGCGGCTCTTTTGCGTGCAGGAGTATTCTTCCACGCAGGATAAGCAGCTTTCGCCGCCTCGATAGCTTCAAGAACCTCATCATTTGTACAGCAAGGAGCCTGTCCTGTTACCTCACCTGTTGAAGGGTTATGAAGATCATACCAGACATCGGTTTGTGAGTCCTTGAATTCGTTGTTTACAAAATACTTTAATCTTTCCATACAATTTACCCCTTATAGATTATTAAATAGGTTTCAACAATAATATAATACTAACATTTTAGTAATATGTCAAAGACTTTTTGAAGAATTTATACCTCGTGTACTTTAAGCATATTTGTTGTGCCTGAAATTCCCAGAGGTATACCTGCCGTAATAACCGCTAAATCGCCCTGCTTGAGCACACCTGCATTCTTCGAAACCTCAACCGCGTGGTTGAAAAGCTCGTCGGTATTATTCTTTATTTCGCACATAACAGGCATAACTCCCCACGAAAGCACAAGCTGGCGATACACTCTTTCGTCGGTTGTTGCACCGACGATAAGGGTATGAGGTCTGAATTTAGAAATCATTCTTGCAGTCGTTCCGCTTTTTGTTACAGTGACAATAGCGACAGCATTCAAGTCGTGGGCAGTAGTAACAGTTGCGTGCGAAATAGCAGAGGTTACATCCTCATTTTCGCTTCTTTCGTAAAAATTATTAAACCTCATCTTATAATCAATATCGGCTTCGGTGTTATCAGCAATTCTATCCATAATTTCAACAGCCTCAACAGGGTGCTTTCCGATAGCGGACTCACCCGAAAGCATAATCGCCGAGGTTCCGTCGTAAATAGCATTGGCAACATCGGTTATTTCGGCTCTCGTTGGGCGTGGGTTTTCTATCATAGATTCAAGCATTTGGGTTGCTGTTACAACAATTTTTCCTGCCTTGTACACCTTTCGGATAATCATTTTTTGTATGGACGGAATCTGCTCAAACGGAATCTCAACTCCGAGATCGCCTCTTGCAACCATAATGCCGTCAGCCGCTTTTATTATTTCGTCAATATTATCGAGTCCTTGGCGATTTTCTATCTTTGCAATAATCTTTACCGATTTCCACCCGATAGCGTCAAGATAGTTTCGCATAATGGTTACATCCGTTGCACTTCTGCAAAATGAAGCAGCAACAAAATCAAAATCCATCACCTTTCCGAAGGACAAATCATCCATATCCTTTTTCGAAAGATACGGCATATTCAAATTTACATCGGGAACATTTACGCCCTTGTGATTCGTAAGAATACCGCCGTCAATAATGGTGCAGTATATTTCCTTATCAATGACCTTATTCACACGCAGAGAAACAAGTCCGTCATTAATCAAAATCGTAGTACCCGGATGAACATCATTGGGTAATCCCTCATAATTTATATAGCTTTTTTGAGCGGTGCCGAGACACTCCTCGGTCGTCAATACGAACTCGTCACCTGCTATAATTTCAACTCCGTCAGGGGCTTCAAAATCACCCAAACGAATTTCCGGACCCTTTGTATCAAGAAGAGTTGCAACCGGAACGCCTAGTTCACTACGAATTTTTACAACCTCGTTGAAACGCCTTTCGTGAGTTTCATAATCTCCGTGGCTGAAATTAAATCGAGCAACATTCATACCCTTTTGCATCATTAGACGCATCACATTTTCATCGTCTGTTGCCGGACCGACAGTGCAAATAATTTTTGTTTTTCTCATAATTTTCTATAATATCCTTTGCCGCAATATTGGGCTATAAAGCCCGAATTAATTTTATCACAATTCCGGTCAATTGCAATACATTATTTTACTAAATCTTTAATAACCTCTCCCGCAATAATCAATCCTGCCACCGATGGTACAAATGCAACAGAACCCGGAAGCGAACGCCTGCGTTCAAAATCCTTTTCACCCTTCAATTCATCACAAGCATAGGGTTCAAACGACTGTTCCTTTGAATAAACAACCTTCAAATGATTAATCCCCCTATTACGAAGCTCCCTTCGCATAACTCGAGCAAGCGGACATACAGAGGTTTTGCTTATATCTGCAACCTCAAGCATCGTTGGATCAAGCTTATTTCCGGCTCCCATAGAGGAAATAATAGGAGTTCCTGTCCGTGCAGCCTTCATAACAAGCTCGATTTTTCCGCTGACTGTATCTATTGCATCAACTACATAATCGTATTCACTGAAATCAAAGCTATCGGCATTTTCAGGCAGAAAGAAGCATTCACGCTTTGTTACAATACAATCGGGATTGATAGATTTTATTCTCATTTCGACAGCATCAACCTTCGGCATACCGATGGTATCGTAGGTTGCAATAATTTGACGATTGATATTTGAAATGCTCACTGTATCGTTATCAATAACATCAATGGCTCCGACGCCGCTTCTCGCAAGAGCCTCAACGGTATATCCTCCAACGCCTCCGACTCCGAAAACAGCAACTCGCGAATTTTTCAATTTTTCAATACCGTCGGCTCCCAGCAGCATCTGCGTTCTGATAAATTGGTTTTCCATACTAAATCTCTAATCCTATTTCATCGAATAATTTTTCTGTCATATCAATGTAATCCTGACTGACGCAATCCATTGTGTCAACCTCTCTTTTTATATTTCCGAGTTTTTCCCTTGAACTAAACGGAAAAAGAAAAAGTCGAATCAACCACAAAAACGGCAGCAGAACAAATATTCTGTGTTTTATGTTGAAACGGTGATACAGCGAATTTGCATCCGGAAATATTCTACTGAAATAGAAATTAAGCCTGCTCTTTTTTTTCTTGCTTTGGGT
>CAMFPZ010000125.1 GCA_945979635.1 uncultured Eubacterium sp. | reverse complement strand
GCTTGAGATTCTCTACAATCCGACAAAAGACATAAAAATAAAATCTTAAAAATCCTCGGACAAAACGAGGATTTTTTCATACCCAAACCACCAAAGGGGACGGTTCCTCTTGTTGGTTTTTTTGCTTCAAAACCGCATAAATACTGCGTTTTTTGTTTTTATTAAAAAACAAAAACCACCAAAGGGAACCGTCCCCTTTGGTGGTTTTGAGATTTTGGGGTTACATAAATGCTGAAATTGTGTCGACAATATCAGACATCTTGTTGACGGTTTTTTTCATAATTTTTTTCGTACTTCCCGACATAGTAGCCGATTTTGTACCGCCTACCATTGCAAGTGCAGAACAAATTGCAAGCGTACCGCCCACGCATTTCATAATTATCATAGATTTCTTATTGCTCATAAAAAACACCTCCGTTAATATTTTCAAAATGCTTTGCCCTATGGCACTAATATTGTTTGCATTTTTGAGAATACTAACAGAGGTAATTTTTTATTTCGTTTTTTAATCCTCGGAGCCAATCAGATTTGGTTTTATTTCATCTGCTGCAAAAACCTCTTGACCGTCAATTTTTGGTATAAATTTTGAAAAATCAACTCCAAAGGCAACGCCGTCGGGAAAAATATCAAGCATAGGCTCAAGTACAAATCTTCTTTCGCTGTATCTTGGGTGAGGAAGCTCAAGATTCTTTGATGCGATTTTTTCGTTTTCGCACAGAATAACATCAATATCCAAAATTCGCGGTCCGTTCTTTATTCCTCTCTTTCTACCGAGGCCTGCTTCAATTCCGAGGCATATTCCGAGCATTTCGTGAGGTTCAAATTGGCTCTTAACAAGAACGGCAACATTATAAAAATTGTCCTGCCTTGCATAACCGACCGGCTCGGTTTCATAAATTTTTGAGCATTCGATAACATCTGTATACGGAATTGAATTCAACGCTTCAACTGCCTTTTCGATATTTTGCTTTTTATCTCCTAAATTTGTTCCTATCGACAAAACATAATTCATCACATTTTCTCTTTTCTTTATCTTTCCCTGGATATGCTCACGGCAACATAATCAAATTCTGCCTTTATCGGAGCATTTGGCTTTTTCAAAGTAATTTCAACCCTGAAAATATTTTCATATTCCTCAAGAATCGCGTCGGCAACCACCTGGGATGCTCGCTCAATAAGGTCATATTTTTCGGCGGTAAAAGCTCTTCGTATTGTTTTCACAACGCTTGCGTAGCTCACTGTGTTATCCAAGTCGTCGAGATGACACGCCTTTGTTATATCCAAGTAATAATCCAAATCAATAATGAATTCCTGACCGTCTCGCTTTTCCTCCGGATTCACTCCGTGATAAGCAAAAAGCTTCAGTCCTTTAATTGAAATCTTATCCATATTTTTCGTTAAAAATCCTTTTGTGCTTTTTTTAGGGCAAACGCCATATAAATGCCCTGCTTTTCGTTTTCTACATCATGGACGCGAAGAATGTCGACTCCGCCCAGAATAGCCGTTGTATCGGCGGCTATATTGCCGTAAATGCGTTTTTTCGGCTCGGATTGAAGGCTGTATTCGCCTATTACTCTTTTTCTGCTTGTTCCAAGCAGGAGAGGATAGCTGTCGAGTTTATATTCTCTTACTCCGGCAATCAGCTCCAAATCCTGCGGTCGGCTCTTTCCGAATCCGATACCCATATCAAAACAAATTTGGCTTTGCTCTACACCGAGGGTATCACATTCTGCAACAGAATTTTCGAAAAATGACCTAACTTCATTTATTCCGCCTTCCCCGTTGTGCATAATAACCCAGCCGGCACCGCTTTCTTTGATTATTTCAGCCATATCGGGATTGATTACACCGCTGACATCATTAATAATATCCGCACCCCATTCAATAACTCTTTTTGCAACCTGTGGAAAATAGGTGTCAACGCTGATAGGTGCATTCGTTTTTTCTCTAACAGATTTTATTACTCTCTCGAGTCTTTTTATTTCCTCATCTGCACTGACGGGAATATGTCCGGGGCGTGTACTTTGAGCACCAAAATCGAGAATATCGGCCCCCTGTTCAAGAAGCTCTATTGCGTGTTCAACGGCAATGTCGCTGTCGAAAAAATCGCCTCCGTCCGAAAAGCTGTCGGGAGTGACATTGACTATTCCCATAATAATCGGCTTTGTACCGTATTCTATTTTTTTATTTTTACAATTCCAAATCATTTTGTTAATAATGAAAGCACCTCTGCTCTTGTTCTTGCGTCACTTTTCATACTTCCGCGAAGTGCCGATGTTTGAGTTTTTGAGCCCGACGCTCTTGCTCCGCGAATACTCATACACATATGCTCCGCTTCAATAATAACGGCAACTCCCTTTGGATTTAGATTCTCGTCCAAAAAATCGGCAATATCAGAGGTCAAACGCTCCTGTACCTGGGGACGCTTTGCAAAATTATCAACTATTCTGGCAAGCTTTGAAAGTCCGATAATCTTATTATCCGACGGAATATAAGCGATATGTGCCTTTCCTACAAAAGGAAGCAAATGATGCTCACACATAGAGGAAAAAGGAATATCACGAACAATAACCATTTCATCATTTGATACTTCATCAAAAAGCTTCAAATGTCTGTGAGGATCGTCGTTTAATCCTGAAAAAAGCTCCTCATACATATTTGCTACCCTCTTCGGGGTTTCCAAAAGTCCCGGACGATTCACATCCTCGCCGACAGCCGTGAGAATTTCTCGCACAGCGTTCATAATTATATCTTTGTTTTCCTGTGTAATCATATTTTTACCTCAATTATTCACTAAAATAGCTCTTTATTGTTTTCATTGATTCGGGGGTAATATTTTTCGTTGAATCAACTGTAATTTCCGGAGCATAAACAGTTATTTGGCTATTCTTATAGCAGAAAATCTTTAGTGCGTCGAAATTGTCCTGAAAATTACGAACTGTAATATTCGTAGTTGAAGAATTAATGAAAAGTCTGAATAATGCCTGTGAATCCTCAAAATTTTCGACATTTATAAGATTAACAAGTGCATAAAGCATAATTTGATTAGCTTTTGTAGGATTTTTGTTATCCTCGGAGTAATACCTCAAAAGCTCGGATAATTCGGTTCCTGTAATTTTTTGGGTGCCCTTTTTAATACGAATAGAATAGGAATCATTTTTGTTCAAATCGCTATCGTATTTTATAACTTCATCCGATTCATAATTAAAGCTTCCAAGCTTATTAACAAGTTCAATGAAATTATCGCCGGTGAACATTGCATAATAATCTATATTTACTCCAAAATATGCGGTTAATTTTGTTTGAAGTGCAGGTCCTCCGCCCATCATAAATATATCATAAATCGTTTCGCCGTCAATCTTCATATCAGAGGAAAGCGAGCAAATCTTATATGCAAGATTATCTCTATCGGCTTGAATAAGGAAAATATAATGAATATCGGATTGGTCCTTATTCGTTTGAAAAATAAGAAAATTTTTTCTTCCCGATATTTCGGGCAATTCGTCCTCGATAACCTGTTCAACAACAACAGTCGTTACATCATCCGAGCCGAAGAATTCTTTTACGGAGGAATATTTATTACTCAAAATTACAAAGAAAACAATTGTAAATATCAAAATTAATGCAAGCAGGGAAAATAAAATTCGCTCCTCACGAGTTCTTTTATTATCATTTTTTGAAATATAAATCTCGCCTCTATGCTTAAAAATTTTCACGATATTCCTCCTTTTCCGATATTATTT
>CAMFPZ010000124.1 GCA_945979635.1 uncultured Eubacterium sp. | reverse complement strand
CGTCGGCAGCGTCAGATGTGTATAAGAGACAGATGTGCACCCCAGGAATCATATCCGCCAACACCCTGCTGTCTTGCAATAACTCTGACAACAGTCTTGTCATATTCGGGCAAATCCTTTTTGTGCCATACATCTTCGATTTCCTTAGGTAGGTAGTGACAAACATTTAGCTCGCAAACAGGCTCTGCGATAATTCCGAATGACTTTTTGTTTCCGAGAAGAGTTGCGTATCTTACGCCGGTTCTGTTTGCACATTCCTGTGGCTTGAGATAATCAACCCAAAGGTCATTGACTGTTGTTGAATATAGTCCGATTTGAGCCGCACATTTTCTATCGATGTAGTTTTCCTGCGGACCTGCACCGAGATATGTGAGACTTTCGAAATCCTTTGGCAGCTCGAAAAGGAGGCTTACCTCCGGAATTTCCGGAAGATTCTCGTTAGGCTTGAATTCCAAATCGATTTCCATACCCTGGGATGTTATTGTGTAGATTACAATGGCACGGGAGACGGGCTGCGTGCAAATCTCTGCACCGCCGACTATAACAACCTTTTTACCGCCGTCAAGAATTTGGTAATTCTCGATTCTCCACTTGCTGTTGTTGAAAATACCCGGTGTATCGCCTGCATCTCTCCAGCATCCGAGACGACTTCCGACTCTTGAGCCTCTGTCGTTATCGGTCATAGCACGCCAGAAATTGAGCCTCATAGGTCCTTTGAGGAGCTCCTCGCCGTTTACCTTAATTGAGTACAGCTGATTTCTCTCTCTGCGTTCGAAGCGGATATTGACATCCTCGCTGATTACACGAAGTGAACCGTAGGTGTCGTCTACCAGTAAAGTCTCGCCCTCTTCTAATTCATCGTATGTGTTTTCAAACTCATTTATTACGAATTGCTCCCAAGCAACGATGTGACCCGCCTTGCAATATGCCGTGTCGTTCTTTTCACGAAGCTCAAGATTGAGATAGTATTCGGTGCTCGAAGCCTTTGTAAGCTCAAGATTAATTGTTGCCTTTTCGAATGGCTCAATATCAACAGTGATAACGCCGTCAGCGAATACTCCCTTGTCACTGCATTGACACCAATACAGGTCGTATTTTTTGAGATTTGTGAATAGGAACTTGTTTTTTATTTCAATAATTCCACGCTCTGCGTCAACAGCCTTGAAATCAACATTTTGGTAAAGCTTTTTGATTTCGATGAGCTTTGGAGTTTCTTTTCTGTCGCCAAAGAGGAGACCGTTACCGCAGAAATGACCATCGTGAGGATTTTCACCGAAATCTCCGCCGTATGCGAGATATTCAACGCCGTTTTCATCCGTGGTCATAATACTCTGGTCTACCCAGTCCCAAACGAAGCCGCCCTGAAGACAGGGATATTTATCCCAAAGGGTTGTATACTCGTCTGTTGAACCGCAGGAGTTACCCATAGCGTGTGTGTATTCACAAAGAATATAAGGTCTGCCGTCCCTGCCTGTTACTGCGTATTCCTCGCATTCCCAAGGCTTTGCATACATCTTTGATTGAACATCGGAAAGATTTTTTTCATCCGGTGCTCTGTCACATTCGAAATGAACGAATCTTGTCGGGTCGGTTTCCTTAATCCATTTGTACATCTTTTTCGGCGTTTCGCCGCCTAGAGATTCGTTACCCAAGCTCCAGCAAACAACGCAGGAGTAGTTTTTGTCTCTGTTGTAAAGAGCCTTAATACGCTCCATACAAGCCTTTTCCCATTCCGGTCTTGAAGCAGGAAGCTGAGGACATCCGATGATGGTTGACCATCCTGTTCCGTGAGTTTCCATATTGTTTTCGTCGATTACATATAGTCCGTATTCGTCGCAAAGCTCATACCATCTCGGAGTGTTTGGATAGTGTGATGTTCGAACAGCGTTGATGTTGTTGCGTTTCATTATTTCAATATCCTCACGCATAACCTCTTCGCTGATATATCTTCCGGTATGGCAGTCGAATTCGTGACGGTTTGTACCCTTGAAAACGACTCTTCTGCCGTTAATACGGATAATTCCGTCTCTGATTTCTACTGTTCTGAAGCCGACCTTTTGGCTAATGTATTCGATTGGAACGGAATTGTTCTTGAGCGTTAGCACAACAGTATAGAGATTTGGCTCTTCGGCACTCCAAGGCTTAACATTTGTGATTATCGTCTTGAGCTGTGTCGTGTGCTCTTCACTTGCGTATTGACTGTCAAGTCCAACCATTGCACCATCCTCGTCGAATACGCTCATATCAATGCTTAAGCCCTCGTAAGCACCATTCGTCTTTATGGTTACATCGAGGTAACCGTCGTGGAGCTGTGAGTCGGGATGGGCGTGAATTTCGAAATCACGGATATATTCTTTCTCGGTTGTGTAGATATATACATCTCGGAAGATTCCGCCCATTCTCCACATATCCTGACACTCAAGCCAGCTTCCTGTACACCATCTGTAAACCTCAACGCCTATAAGGTTTGAGCCGTTTACAAGATAGCGTGTAATGTCAAATTCTGCACGATTGAAGGTGCTTTCGCTGTATCCGACACGCTCGCCGTTAATGTAGAGATAGAATGCCGACTCAACGCCTTCGAAGCAGAGTACAACTCTTTTTGAAAGGGTTGCTTCGTTAATTTTTATTTTCTTGAGATAGCATCCGACGGGATTATGCTTTATGGGTGCGTTTGGAGGAGTGATGTCCTCACTACCCTCCCAAGGATAACGAACATTGCAGTATTGGTTTTGGTCATATCCTTGCATTTGCCATGAACACGGAACGGTGATTGTGTCCCAATTATGGCTGTCGTAATTTGGGTCAGCAAAATCACTGGGCCTGTATGCATAGTTTTTGTATAGCTTGAATTTCCATTTTCCATTCAAAAGCTTGCACTTTGACGAAGCGTAGCGGTCTGCCTTTTTTGCCTCGTCAAGATTTTCGTATGGCATAAGCGTTGCGTGCTGTGGCAATTTATTGATTGCAACAATCTCCGGATTGCTTTGCCATTCTGTGTAGCCGTCGATAAAATTTCTTTCCATATACCTATCTCCATTTCAGTCGTTTAGTTTATCTTCTGTGCATCTTGCCCTCTTGGTAGCCCTCTCGTCGTGCACAAACTCCGACAGAACGAAGTAAGATTTTTATATCAAGAGAGATGCTCCAATTATCGCAGTATTCCTTGTCGAGCTTCATTTTTTTTACCAGCGAAATATCGTCTCGCCCGTTTATTTGAGCCCATCCGGTTAGCCCCGGACGAAAGCGGTAAACTCCGTTTTCCAGCCTTAATCTGTGGGCACGCAGCTCGCTCGAAATCAGCGGTCTGGGTCCGACGAAGCTCATATCGCCCTTGAGAATATTCCAAAGCTGCGGAAGCTCGTCGATGCTTGTTTTTCGCATAAATGCACCAAATTTTGTGATGTATTGCTCCGGATTTTCAAGCTCGCCCGTAGCACAATTAGGTGCACCGTTTTTCATAGTCTGAAACTTATAAATTTTGAATGGCTCTCCTCGTCTGCCTCTACGCTCGTGGCTGAAGAAAACCTTGCAGTCGGGAGTGAAAAAGTTTATTGCCATAATAAGCAAAAACAATGGCGACATCAGTATCAGTGAAAACAGCGAAACTACTATGTCGAATAGCCTTTTCCATTTGGTAGGGCCAAAATATTTGTGTAAAAATTCCTTCATTTTTATCATGCTCTTTCATCTCAATTTGTTCTAACATCACTATATTGTGTGTATAACAAGCACAAGAACCCAATATATAGATTATTAT
>CAMFPZ010000123.1 GCA_945979635.1 uncultured Eubacterium sp. | reverse complement strand
TCTTCGGCAGAAGCTTCATTAAGGTTAAGCGGAAATGAGATTTTTTTACTCGAGAGCTCAGTTGATTGGGTTGTTGAATTTTCTGCAACCTTACTTTGCCAATCCTCTTTATATACATTCGGCGAGGAATATGATACAAAAAACATAATTCCTGCAATAACAAGCAACGCAACGCCTGTCATAATACCTATTTGTCTTTTTTCGTCCATCATCTTTTCTTTTTGCTTTTGCCGTTTTTAGAATATCTGTTATTACCGGCGTTATATCTTGACTTTGATTTCTTGATATTATTTCTACCGGTATGATTTTGCTGTCTTGGGGACGTGCGTATCAGACAATCCTCTCCCGTACCGATAAGGTCGTATCTTCCGGCCTTCTTCAGTGCTTCCTCAACAAGTGAAGCGTTTTTAGGATTATAATACTGAAGCAGTGCTCTTTGCAAAGCCTTATCGTGAGAGTCCTTTGCACAATATACCTCTTGCATTGTATACGGATCTAGACCTGTATAGAACATTGTAGTAGAAATTGTACCCGGAGTCGGATAAAAATCTTGTACCTGCTCCGGTCTTATATGATGCTTCTTAAGAAACAAAGCAAGCTCAATAGCGTCATCAAGCGTTGATCCCGGATGACTCGACATAAGATAAGGTACAAGATACTGTTCCTTATTCACCTCGCCGGTATATCTAAAATAGCGTTTTGAGAATTCTACATATGCCTCGATATGCGGCTTGCCCATTTTATCCAAAACTGCTGCAGAGCAATGCTCGGGTGCTACCTTAAGCTGACCCGATACATGGTGCTCAACAAGCTCTCTAAAGAAGCTATCATTCTTATCCTCCAACAGATAATCATATCTTATTCCCGAACGGATAAACACCTTTTTGACTTTTGGCAAAGAGCGAACCTCACGGAGAATATCAAGATATTCCATATGAGTTGAAATAAGATTTTTACATGGAGTAGGTGCTAAACACTTTTTTCCCTTACAAAGTCCGTGCTCTATCTGTAAGTCACAGGATGGTCTGCGAAAATTAGCCGTTGGCCCTCCTATATCGTGGATATATCCCTTAAATCCGGATAAAGTAGTCAATAGCTTTGCTTCATTAATTATACTTTCCTTGCTTCGGGTAGTTATATATCTTCCCTGATGAAATGCAATAGAACAAAAATTACATCCGCCAAAGCATCCTCGGTTATGAGTTATTGAAAACTCAACCTCCTGTATTCCCGGAACACCGCCCAGAGCTTCATACATCGGATGATAGGTTCTCATATAAGGTAAGGAATAAACCCAATCAAGCTCCTCAGTAGTTAAAGGAGGCATAGGCTGATTTTGAACAACCATTTTTTTGCCGTGCTTTTGCTTTATTACTCTACCGCGAATATGGTCCTGCTCATCCTGTTGAATTCTAGAAGCCTTTGCATATTCTTTTTTTGATGAGCAAACATTTTCGTAGCTTGGACATTCTACTCCGACATACGGAGTATCCTTTGAATCAACGCTATATACAGTCCCGAGCACATCATGAATTGTACTCACATCCTCGCCGTTATTAAGTCTATCGGCGATTTGAATACATTGATTTTCGCCCATTCCAAAAATCAACAAATCGGCATTACTGTCGAGCAATATTGATGGTCGAACAGAATTATCCCAATAATCATAATGAGCAAATCGACGAAGAGATGCCTCAAGTCCTCCGATAATTACAGGAACATCGGGATAAAGCTCCTTTACTATTTTGGAATAAACTATTACGGCTCTATCGGGTCTTTTTCCTGCAACACCGCCCGCAGTATACGCATCGTTTGAGCGAGGCTTTTTTGCGGCGGTATAATGAGCAACCATCGAATCGATATTTCCGGAGGAAATGAGAAAGCCAAGACGAGGCTTTCCAAATTGTGTAAAATCGGAGGTATCTTTCCAATCGGGCTGGCTCAATACAACAACCTTATAGCCTTTTGCATCCAACACTCTGGTAATTATACTTGCACCAAATGAGGGATGGTCTACATATGCATCACCTGAAATATAAATAAAGTCAGGCTGCTCCCATCCTCTTTGGTACATATCCTTTTTATTAACGGGTAAAAAACTATTCATACAAATCGTAATTATCCTGATTATCAATTACATCGGCATCGGATGCAAATGTCATCTGTTCCGTATTTTCTGCAGTAAATTCATCGACAGGACCCTTTGCCTGAATTTGAATCCACTGCTGTTTATTAATAAGTATCTGTCTCGGCTTTGCACCATCTGCCGGGCCGATAATATGCTTTTCTTCCATTTGGTCCATAATCTTTGAGCCTCTGGAATAGCCTACACCCAGCTTTCGCTGAAGGAAGGATGTCGAAGCCTTTCCATTTTCCAAAACAACATCAACAGCATCGTTAAATAGAGGATCAAGATTTTCGCCGCTGTCACCATCATCTGTAAACTTATTAGATGATTTATCCTGTGCCGCCTTGTTTTCGATTTCCTTTTGGATTTCTTCACTATAATCACTTTCGCCCTGATTCTTTATGAAATCACAAAGCTCTTCAACCTCATCATCGCTGATATAGCAGCCTTGAACACGCAGAGGCTTATTTGCACCAATTGGAGAATAGAGCATATCACCCATACCCAAAAGCTTTTCTGCACCACCCGAATCAAGAATAGTACGAGAATCTATTGCGGACGAAACAGTAAGTGCAATTCTCGAAGAAATATTAGCTTTAATGAGACCTGTAATAACATCAACCGACGGACGCTGAGTTGCAATAACAAGGTGCATACCTGCCGCACGAGCCATCTGTGCAAGACGACAAATACTATCCTCAACCTCTTTCGGTGCCGCCATCATCAGGTCAGCAAGCTCATCAATACAAATAACGATTTTCGGCATCGGCTCCATTTCTTCGTGCTTTGCAACATAACGATTATAGCCCTCTATATCACGCACACCTGTATCGCTGAATTTTTGGTATCGCATAAGCATTTCCGATACTGCCCAACCGAGTGCACCGGAAGCCTTTCTGGGGTCTGTTACAACAGGGACAAGCAAATGCGGAATATTTTCATACTTTGAAAATTCAACCTTCTTGGGGTCAATCATAAGGAATTTAACCTCACTCGGAGTCGCCCTATAAAGGATTGAAACAATTATTGAGTTCATACAAACCGACTTACCGGAGCCGGTTGTGCCCGCTATAAGAAGGTGGGGCATTTTCGCTATATCGCAAAAAACTGTCTTTCCGGCAATATCCTTGCCCAGTCCGGCGGAAAGAAGCGATTTTTGATTCTTGAAATCAGCACTGTCAACAACCTCTCGCATTGATACAGAGTTCTTCACAGTATTAGGAATTTCGATTCCGACAGCCGCCTTTCCGGGAATAGGAGCTTCGATACGAACATTTACTGCAGCCAAATTAAGAGCAATATCGTCGGCAAGATTAGTAATCTTGCTGATACGAACGCCTGAAGCAGGCTTCAATTCATATCGAGTAACCGTCGGTCCTCTGGAAATATCGGTTATTTCTGCCTGTACACCAAAGGACGCAAGCGTTTCTACCAAAAGCTGTGCATTATTCTTCAGCTCTGTTGAAACATCCTTTGCCGACTTATGCTTAACAACTTTTAGCAAATTTACATCGGGCAGTCTATATTCCTTGACGGAGCTGTTCATCTCCTCCTCGGTTACGGTAAACTGCTCGGCTTCCTTTTTTTGCGAGGTCTTTTCCTCGCTCGCTTCCTTGACAATTTCGTCAAGCGATTTTGAATCCTCGCGAG
>CAMFPZ010000122.1 GCA_945979635.1 uncultured Eubacterium sp. | reverse complement strand
TATGCGAATGATGGTGCTCGGTATTATTCGAAATTTCTTCGATAGTCATTTTTTTGTCCGAAGTATCGTTATTAGTCTTATTCTCACAAAGAATAGCCTCGATTTCCTTTTCGGCATTCTCGTTTTGCTTCTCAATATCGAGTATTTTTTTGTTGTTGTCTATGTTTGCTGTGCCTTCAAATAAAAGGCTTTCGCTATCGTTTGAATTCAAATTTGGGTCAATTTGTCTTTTCATTTTTTACTAATACTCCACAAACTAAATATCTATTGCTTTTTTGTCCGGTAATACAAGTCGAAAGAACAACAATTTTATCGTCTATTGTAATTTCCTTGTCAAGTGATTCACGAACATTCTTATTATTCGATGTCGGATTTTGAATCATATCAATGAATTCTCTAAATATATTGTTTGATTGGAAATTAAAGCTGTTCATAATGTGCCTGTCGTCATATTTGAACGCAGAAACGATTTGGTATGTCAGCTTTGAATAAGGTGTGTAGATATAGAAATACTGGTTTTCGTCAAAGAAGTCCTTGTCCTCAAAATTGTGCAGGGTAGTGAAGAAAGTATCGCCGTATCCGTTGTGACCATATATGAGGGTTACTCTGTCATTGAATCCCCTTGTATTATGGCTTTGGGTATAAACTGCTCCCGACGCGGAATATTTTTTATCCGTTGCTCTGTGGTTGAGATAAAAGTCGTCTGAAACGCTGCTTTGGAGAATAGGATAGTCAACCTTTGTTCCCGGAACATTTATCCAAGCGTAAATTTCGTCGTTAGTTTCTTCAAGAGAAGCGAAGTCTATTGGGTTTTCAACCGTTTCTTCGTGGGCAACTGTTGTTGACTGAGTGATTTCGGTTGCATCCCTCTCCGCTTGAATTCGGTCGTAGATATTCCTTCCGACAAGTGCAGTACCGACTGCAATAAGAATTATTGATATTAATAGAAAAATAACTCTTAGGTTGTTATTGCTTTTTTTATTTTTTTCGCTCATAAGTGTTTATTCCTTTACAAACAAAATAAAGACCTATAACAAATTGTTACAGGTCTTTGATTTAAAGTAATTAGTTCTTTTTCTTTGATGCTGCTAACATAGCAATGCCTGCTCCTGCAACTAAGATTCCTGTCATTGCTGCACCGGTGCTTGGAGATTTTCCTGTGTTGTCCTTATCGCTTGCACCCGGCTTATTTGTTTCTGAACCCGGCTTTGTATCTTGCTTAACCTTTGCGTTAGCAACAAATTGCTTTGTCATACCGCTAGCTGTAAGTGCGATAGTAATTGTGTTACCGTTATCAGCAACAACAGTGTAGTCAGCACCTTCAACAATACCGCTGAATTCCCAACCTAAAAGCTCTAAGCCTCCGTTATATGTGAATGTGAATTGGTTAGGATTGCTTATCGAAGCCTCGAATGAAACCTGATTTGAGGTTTCGCCGTTTACCTGACCTGTGATTACAGGACCTGTTGGAGTCGGCTCGCCGCTACTTACTGTGCTTGCCATAACAGGCATAACAGAAAGAGCTCCAACGGAAATTACCATCATAACTGATAAAAGAACTGAAATAAGCTTCTTCATAATAACACCTCATAAAATATTTTTTCTTAATGCTATACTATAGGTTGAGACTATTATATCACGCGTGAGTCAATTTGTAAAGGCTTTTTTTATATTTGAATTGTTAATTTTAAGAAAGCTGTGCTTTTCCGGTGCAGAGCTCATAATATCTTCCGTTTTGTTCAAGAAGAGCATTATGGTCGCCACGCTCAATTATCCTTCCGTTTTCCAAAACCATAATAGCGTTTGAGTTTCTTACGGTAGAAAGCCTGTGTGCAATGACAAATACCGTTCTTCCCACCATAAGACTATCCATACCCTTTTCGATATGAGCTTCTGTTCTTGTGTCGATTGATGATGTAGCCTCATCCAAAATCATAACCGGTGGGTCGGCAACTGCCGCACGAGCTATTGCAAGAAGCTGGCGTTGACCTTGACTCAAATTGTCACCATCCGATGTGAGTGTTGTATTATATCCGTCGGGGAGGTGCTTGATGAATGAATGAGCCGATGCCAGCTTGGAGGCTTCGATGCATTCCTCGTCTGTTGCATCGGGTCTGCCGTATCTTATGTTGTCCATAATTGTGCCTGTGAACAGGTGAGTGTCCTGAAGCACCATAGCCAGCGATTTTCTCAAATCATCCTTTTTTATTCGCTTTATGTCTATGCCGTCATAGGTTATGACGCCCTGTTGAATATCATAAAATCGATTTATGAGATTTGTTATTGTTGTTTTTCCGGCACCTGTTGAGCCTACGAATGCAATCTTTTGTGCCTGCTTTGCATAGAGATTTATGTCGTGCAAAACTATTTTGTCATCATTGTAGCCAAAGGTAACATTGTCGAAAACAACCTCGCCCTTAACAGGGATTTTCTTATCGCCGTCAATCCAGTTCCAAATCTTTCCGTTTTCTGTATGAGCTTCCTCGAGCGTTACTGTTCCGTCATCGACCTCGCTGTCCATATCCATAATATCGAACACTCTCTCTGCACCGGCGAGTGCCGAGAAAATGTTGTTCATTTGGTTCATAATTTGGTTAATAGGTTGTGTGAATTGCTTGGAATAGCTGAGAAAGGTGAAGAAGGTTCCTATGCTCATTCCTCTTGTAAGAACGAGAAAACCGCCGATGAGCGTTACACTTGCGTATGAAGCATTGTTGATTCCTGTTGAGCAGGGTCCCATTATGCCGCTGTAAAAGTTTGCATTTGTTGCGGTTTTGCGGAATTTTTCGCTCAACTTGTCGAAATCCTCCTTTGCCTGAGTTTCATGGTTGAACACCTTGACAACCTTCATACCTTCGATGGTTTCCTCGATGTTTCCGTTCATTTCGCCGAGGTCCTTTTGTTGAGCACGGAAGTATTTTTTTGTGTGCTTTGCTATATTTATTGAATTGACGAGCATTATAACTAAAAAGACGCTTGCAACGATGAATAATCTCCATTCCAATACTATCATCATTACTATAATTCCGGCAAAGCTGAATACTGACGAAACAAGCTGAACGATTGTTTGCTCCAGCATCATTTGAATGTTGTCGACATCATTTGTGTAGCGGCTCATTATTTCGCCGTGAGTCTTGCTGTCAAAATATTTCAGCGGAAGAGTTTGCATATGATTGAACAAATCCTTCCTTAAGATGTTCGTAGTCCTGTAAGCGATTTTTACCATAATTTTTGCTTGCAAAAATGTGAAAAGAGACGCACCGATATAAAATGATGAAACAATGAGTAGGTTTTTTATCAGCATTTTGTAGCCCTCGGAGGCAAATGTTCCTGCCTGTATTGACGAGGCTACATCGTCCAGTATCGGCTTGAGCCAGTACGAAGCCGCCATTTGGCATACTGTACTGCAGATTAATGACAGAAATACAATAAACAGAAAAGCCTTGCTTTTTCCGATATATCCTAAAACTCTCGTAAAGGTTTTTTTAACATTCTTCGGCTTTTCGCCCGGATGTCCCTTATGTCCCATAGGAGGCATTATTCTATCACTCCTTTCTGCTGAGTTTTGTAGATTTCACTATATATTTCGCTTGATTGCATAAGTGTGTCGTGGGTACCGATGCTTTCTGTTGAACCATCGTTAAGAACGATTATTTGGTCGGCATTCATAACCGACGAAATACGCTGTGCGATAATAATAACCGTAGTGTCCTTTAGCTCATTATAGAAGCATTCTCTGATTTTTGCTTCTGTAGCTGTATCAACAGCGGAGGTGCTGTCGTCCAAAATCAAAATTTTCGGTTGCTTAATTATCGCT
>CAMFPZ010000121.1 GCA_945979635.1 uncultured Eubacterium sp. | reverse complement strand
AAGAGACAGATATAAAAATAATGGATTTCCTATTGACAAAGTAGGAAATTAAGTATATATTATTTTCGAAAACCTATTAATTTTATAGGAATATGAAAAGGGCGGATAAAAAATGAAAACAATTTATGTTGATAACGCCGCAACAACTAGATTGTCCGATGTTGCGTTTGAAGCAATGAAGCCATTTATGCAGGATATTTACGGAAATCCATCATCGCTTCATCATATTGGACAAACGGCGAAAGAATATCTTGATGAAGCTAGGGCGAAAATTGCAAAATGCATAAACGCACAGCCAAATGAAATTTATTTTACCTCAGGAGGCAGTGAAGCGGATAACCAAGCAATTTTGACTGCCGCATACAATGGAGCAAAAAAAGGAAAAAAGCATATTATTTCCTCAAAATTTGAGCACCACGCAGTGTTGCATACTCTCGATAAGCTAAAGAACGAAGGCTTTGAAATCCAATTACTGGATGTTTACAAAAATGGTATCATTAAGGTTGAGGATGTAAAAAACGCTCTTCGAAACGATACAGCGTTAGTTACAATTATGACCGCCAATAATGAGGTAGGTACTGTTCAACCGATTAGAGAAATCGGAGAAATCTGCAAGGAAAAAGGTGTTGTTTTCCATACAGATGCTGTACAAGCCATAGGACATATAAAGATTGATGTTAGCGAAATGAATGTTGATATGCTTTCAGCTTCGGCACATAAATTCCATGGACCGAGAGGAATTGGATTTTTGTATTGCAGAAAAGGTATTTTGCTTCAGAATCTCATCAATGGCGGTGCTCAAGAGCGTGGCAAAAGAGCCGGCACAGAAAACACTCCTGCAATAATCGGTATGGCTGCTGCAATCGAAGATGCCTGTGAAGGCTTGGAAAGGAATGCAGAATATATATCCGAAATTCGCGATATGATTATCGATGGATGTGCCGATATTGAGCTTTCAAGGCTCAATGGCGACAGACAAAACAGATTGCCCGGAACAATCAATTTTTGCTTTGAAGGAATCGAGGGCGAGGGCTTGCTTCTTCTACTTGACCAATATGGAATTTGTGCTTCTTCCGGCTCTGCTTGTACAAGCGGATCGCTCGATCCGTCCCATGTTTTGCTTTCTATGGGAATTCCTGTTGCTGTTGCACACGGCTCTCTGCGAATTTCACTTTCTGAAGAAAACACAAAGGAAGAAGCTCAAATCATAATTGATTCAATTCATAAGGTTGTATCATATTTAAGATCAATTTCACCTGTATGGGAAAAAATTCAAAAAGGCGAGGTAGTTGAATAATGGCTTTATATTCTGAAAAGGTTATGGACCACTTTACTAATCCAAGAAATGTCGGAAAAATCGAAGATGCTGACGGTATCGGCGAGGTAGGAAACGCAAAATGCGGCGACATTATGAAAATTTATCTCAAAATAGACGAAAACCAAATTATTACCGATGTTAAGTTCAATACATTCGGTTGTGCATCTGCCATTGCTTCCAGCTCTATGGCAACATGCTTAATCAAAGGAAAGCCTGTAAGCGAGGCTATCGAGCTTTCAAATAAGGCTGTTGTCGAAGCACTTGACGGATTACCTCCGGTAAAGATTCATTGCTCCGTATTAGCAGAAGAGGCAATAAAAGCAGCCGTAAAGGATTACTATGACAAAAACGGAATTTCATACGATCCGGAAATGTTCAAGGAAACAGATGTTCACGAACACGAATAAAACCTATTACCGAGGAGAAGGGTATTATGGCTTTAAAAGATATACAGGAAGAAATTATTAGACTAAAAAAAGAAAATGATATTTGCATTCTTGCACATTGCTATCAATCTCCCGATATACTTGAGGTTGCAGATTTCGTAGGAGATAGCTTTGCTCTTTCCGTTTCTGCTTCAAAGGTTAAAAATAAAACAGTTATTATGTGCGGTGTAAGATTTATGGCCGAAACAGTTAAGATTCTTTCACCGGAAAAAACTGTTTTTCTTGCAAATCCAACAGCCGGATGTCCAATGGCAGAAATGATGGATAAGGAGCTTATTGAACAGGTTAAGGAGCAATATCCCGACTATACTGTAGTTGCTTATGTTAATACAACAAGCGAGCTAAAAACAGTTTGTGATGTATGCGTAACCTCTTCATCAGCATACAAAATTTGTAAGAAGCTCGAAAACGACAAGATTCTTTTCATCCCTGACAAAAATCTTGGCTCATACATTGCCGAAATGCTACCGGAAAAGGAATTCAAGCTTCTTTCAGGCGGTTGTCCAACTCATGCAAGAATGTCGGAGCGAGATGTTCTTAAGGCAAAGAAGGAGCATCCAAACGCTGAATTTCTCGTGCATCCGGAATGTATCCCCGAAGTAGTAAAGCACGCTGATTATGTCGGCTCAACTACAGGAATTATGGATTATGCAAAGAACAGCAATGCAAAAGAATTCATAATAGGAACAGAGAACAGTATTGTTCAGCACCTACAACTTGAATGTCCGGATAAGATGTTCTATCCGCTTTCAAAGGATTTGGTTTGTCATAATATGAAGGCGACTACAATCGTTGATGTTCTAAATTGCGTAAAAGGAATAGGCGGCGAAGAAATTTTGCTCGATGAAGAAACAAGACTAGGTGCAAAGCGTTGTATTGATAAAATGATAGAATTAGGTTAAATATGAAAAAAGCAATTATTGCAATGAGCGGCGGTGTTGATTCCAGCGTTGCCGCTTTTTTTATGAATCAGCTTGGATACGAATGTATCGGAGCAACTATGAAGCTATACGATAATGAGGATATAGGCATTAGCAAGGAAAAGACCTGCTGCTCACTTGATGACATTGATGATGCAAGAGCGGTAGCACATAAGTTAGGTATGCCTTACTATGTCTTTAATTTTAAGGATGAATTCGAGCATAGGGTAATTGATAAGTTCATTAAAACCTACGAATTAGGCGGTACTCCAAATCCCTGTATAGACTGTAATAGGTTTCTGAAATTCGAAAAGCTAATGCAACGAATGAAGGAGCTTCAATATGATTATGTTGTAACCGGTCACTACGCAGATATCGAATATAAGGACGGAAGATATCTGCTAAAAAAGGGTAAGGATTTATCAAAGGACCAAAGCTATGTTCTTTATTCATTAACTCAATTTCAACTCGAGCATACGCTTTTTCCTCTTGGAAAATACTCTAAAGAGGAAATACGAAAGGTTGCCGAAGAAAACGGCTTTATAAACGCTCGAAAGAAAGACAGTCAGGATATTTGCTTTGTTCCGGACGGAGATTATTCAAAGTTCATTGAACAATACAAAGGAACGCAATATCCTAAGGGCAATTTTGTCGACAAAAACGGCAATATTCTTGGCAAGCATAACGGAATAATACGCTATACAATAGGTCAAAGAAAAGGGTTGAATATCGCTTTAGGACATCCTGTATATGTCATAGAAAAGGATATAAAAAATAATAGCGTTGTGCTCGGTTCAAATGATGATTTATTCACGAACGAGCTAAAGGCAAATGATTTCAACTGGATTATTGAAAAGCCTAAAGAAAGTATAAAGTGCTATGCAAAGACAAGGTACAATATGAAAGAAGTGCCTTGTGAGGTCACGCCGGTCAGCGATAACGAAGTAATAGTAAGCTTTGAAAATCCTGTAAGAGCGGTTACGCCTGGTCAGGCAGTTGTTCTTTACGACGGAGACTATGTTCTCGGCGGAGGTACAATTATTTAATTGTAACGAAGAATTGAATTGTTAATAATTAATTCAATAAATATTAATTACAGAAATAAGAATTATTAAATTTTGGCGTATATCATAAAGACATAGGCGGTGGAAGACATAGCTTATTA
>CAMFPZ010000120.1 GCA_945979635.1 uncultured Eubacterium sp. | reverse complement strand
ATCGTCGGCAGCGTCAGATGTGTATAAGAGACAGCAGCTAACCTCATATAGCGGAGACTCTGCGGTTAGCTGTAAGGATCAAACCTATTTTGCATATAATGAAATTGAAATGGATGAAATTAAGTCTGAACTTGGAGACAAAAGGTATACTATTCAGCGTTCTAAGGGACTTGGCGAAAACGAGGCTGATATGATGTCTCTGACCACTATGAATCCTGCAACGAGAAGACTTATTCGAGTAACCCCTGAGGATGCACAGGCAACAAGCGAAATGTTTGAACTGCTTTTGGGCGATAATCTTGAGGGCAGGAAGGAATATATTGCAGATTTCGGACATCTTTATCTTGATGCCGCAGATGTGAGCTAGGAGGTGTGAACAATGGCGAGAAAAAAGAAAATTGAAAATGAAGCAGTAAATCCTCTTGCTGAAAATGTTCACATTCAAGGTGCGGGCACAATAAAGGATGAGGGTATCACTCAAACATTGAAATCTAATTATATGCCCTATGCTATGAGCGTTATTCTATCTCGTGCTATTCCTGAAATAGATGGATTTAAGCCGTCTCACAGAAAGCTGCTCTATACTATGTATAATATGGGCTTGCTTCAGGGCGGAACAGTAAAGAGTGCGAATATTGTCGGAAGAACAATGCAGCTTAATCCTCATGGTGACGCTTCAATATACGAGACTATGATAAGACTTGCTCGCGGTAATGAGAGCTTGCTTTATCCATTTGTTGAATCAAAGGGAAATTTCGGTAAGGCATATAGCAAGAATATGATGTATGCTGCCTCTAGATATACCGAAGCGAAGCTTTCTCCTATTTCGAAGGAACTCTTTGAGGATATAAACAAAGATACTGTTGATTTCGTTGATAACTACGATAACACTATGAAGGAGCCAACATTACTTCCTGTAACCTTCCCATCAATTTTGTGTAATGTTACAACCGGTATTGCAGTAGGTATGGCTTCGTCGATTGCTTCGTTTAACTTGGGGGAGATTTGTGACACAACTGTTGCACTTATAAAGAATCCTGACCACGATATAAGCGAAACTTTGCCGGCTCCCGATTTCGTTGGCGGCGGATATGTTGTTTATGATAAGGAAGAGCTTGATAGAATTTACAAAACAGGCAGAGGCTCAATAAAGATTAGGGCAAAGTATTCTTATGATAAGTCATATAGTTGCATCGACATTACCCAAATTCCGCCAACAACAACTTGTGAAGCAATTATTGATAAAATTGTTGAGCTTGTAAAAACAAATAAGGTTAAGGAACTTTCAGACCTCCGTGATGAAACCGACCTTAAGGGCCTAAGAATTACTCTTGATTTGAAGCGTGGCGTTGATCCGGATGCTTTAATGACAAAGCTTTATAAAATGACGCCGCTTGAAGACACCTTCTCCTGTAATTTTAATGTTCTTATAAAGGGATATCCAAAAGTGTTGGGCGTTAAGGACATTCTGGATGAATGGGTTGATTTCAGACTTGAGTGTATTCGCAGAAGAACTCAATTCACTTTGAATAAGAAGCAGGAAAAGCTACATCTTTTGCAGGGCCTTGATAAGATTTTGCTTGATATAGACAAGGCTATTAAGATTATTCGTAATACAGAGGCCGAGAGCGATGTGGTGCCTAATTTGATGATTGGTTTTGGTATTGATAAGTTTCAGGCTGAATATGTTGCAGAAATAAAGCTTCGTCATCTTAACCGTGAATATATCCTAAAGCGTACTAAAGACATTGAGGATTTGAAGAAGGATATTGAGGAGCTTCAGGGAATCCTTGATAGTAAGAATAGGCAAAAGAAAATAATCATAAAAGAACTCGATGAGGTTAAGAAAAAGTATTCAGGTGAGAGAAAATCACAGATTCTCTATGAGGTGGAAGAATTTGATTCCTCTGCAGAGTCCGAAATCCCTGACTATCCTGTAACTCTGTTCATTACCAAGGAAGGTTATCTTAACAAAATTCGTACTGCGAATCTTCGTATGTCCGGTGAGCAAAAGGTGAAAGAGGGCGACGAGGTTGACAAGACTTTTGATTGCTCAAACAAGGACGAGCTCCTTGTATTTTCCGATAAAGGACAGGTTTATAAGGCGAAGGTTGATGATTTTCCTGATTCGAAGGCTTCACAGCTTGGTGTATATGTTCCTGTTAAGCTCGAAATGGAGCAGGACGAAAAGGTGGCATATATTTGTGTTATTCGCGAGTATGTAGGCTATATGCTCTTTGTGTTTGAAAACGGAAAGGTAGCCAAGGTCGATATAACCGCATATCAAACAAAAACCAATCGTAAAAAGCTCCTAAAAGCATATTCGTTGAAGTCACCTCTTGCGTGCTGTGAGTATATTGAACAAGACAAGGAGTTTGTTCTTTGCTCCACATCCGGAAGAATGTTAATTTTGAATACAGGGGCATTAACACCGAAAACCTCAAAGGACACTATAGGCGTTTCGGTTATGACTCAAAAGAAGAATCATAAGATCGAATCAATGCACGAATATGTCGAGGGTGAATTCGAAAAGGCCTGGAGATTCAGAACGAAGAATTTACCTGCGGCAGGTGCTTTGCCGAGTTCAGGGGATAATGCGGCACAAATCAGCTTTTAATACTGTGAGGTGATTTTTATGTCACAGGTTTTGACAAAAAAGAAAAAGACGGGATACGCCTTTGGTATTTTCGTTGAATCCTTGGTTTATAATATGTTCTACACATATTATTTAACCTTTCTTAATGAAATTGTCGGTATTTCGCCGAAATACAGTGCAATCGTTATTTTTATTTCTATTGCTTGGGATGCAATAACCGATCCGATTATTGGAAACTATACAGACAGGGGCGGCGTAGATAAGCGAAAGTTTATGAAGATGTCGCTTGTGCCTCTGGGAATTGTTTTCATTGTTGCGTGGACATCCATTGGTGCCGGGCTAAACAGTCAGCTTGCAAAAATTATACTTTATACCATTATTTCAATGTGCATTTGGGTTTTCTATACGATGTATACAATTCCGTATTATGCAATTGTACCTGAGCTTACGGAGGACTATGATGAGCGTACTAGTATACGCTCTGCTGCGTCTCTTGTAAATGGTATTGCAGTTGGTATCGGCAATATATTGCCTGCTTTGGTACCTACTGTGGCTATTTTGTTGACTGAAAAGTATGCAAGTAATTCGTATGCTGTTATTGCCGCAATAATAAGCTTGATGGAAGTTGTACTTGGCTTCATATGTGTAAAGTCACTTAATGGTGTATATACGCCAAAGCCTGTAAGTGATGAAAAGTCTAATATTTCTTTAAAGGATACATTTAAGTCGTTTTTTTCTGTGTTTAATTCAAGAGCTGCAAAGATTTTTCTTGTGTTTGTATTTTTCTTCCTTACCGGCTCGTCTATGATTCAATCAAATTTGACCTATATGGTTGTTGATTGTGTCGGAATGGAATATGATGTCGGAATTGTTTATGTAATCATATCGCTGGTTCTTTCTATGGTTATTGTTGTTCCGATTGTCGAAAGGGTAGCCCTTAAGAAGGATAGACGCTTTTCGTGTCTGACATTTTTAACCATAACGGTTATCGGTCTTGTTATATGCAAAATAATCGGTCTTGATGCAACAATAGGTGATTTTCATATTATGGCCGTAGTTGTAGCCGTTTTACTAGGAATAGGAGTTGGAACATTCTGGACACTGTTTTATTCTATGAGCTATGATTTGGTTGAACTTGATGAATTTAAGTCCGGCGAGAGACATGAGGCTATCGTTACTGCTTTTCCGCAGCTTATTCAAAAATTTGGATCCGCATTCAGTATCTGTCTCTTATACACATCTCCGAGCCCACGAGACGTAGAGGAAT
>CAMFPZ010000119.1 GCA_945979635.1 uncultured Eubacterium sp. | reverse complement strand
ACAAGGAGTATCGTCGGCAGCGTCAGATGTGTATAAGAGACAGGGCTACAAGGAGCTGCAAATTATACTCATCCTGCTTTTGCGTCAGGTAGGTAAGCAGTGCCATGGAATCTGCACCGCCGGAAACCCCAACAACAACAAAATCGCCATTCGAAAGCATATTATATTTTTTTACTAATTCATCAGCCTTGGTTGTAATCTCTAACATTCTCTATTGACCTAAATCTGGTAAATTCTTTATCGAAGGTAAGCTGAATTGTTCCAACTCCGCCGTGTCGGTTTTTCGCAACAATAAGCTCCGTAAGGTTTTCATCAACCTCGTCTCTTTCCTCCTCCGACAATTCGTTTCTGTAATAATCCGGACGATAAAGGAACATAACTATATCTGCATCCTGTTCGATAGAGCCGGATTCACGAAGGTCGGATAGCTGTGGAGTATGGGTTTTTCCTCTACCCTCTGTACCACGCGAAAGCTGTGCACAACAAACAACCGGAATATTCAAATCCTTCGCCATCATCTTAAGATTTCTTGTTATTTCGGAAACCTCCTGTACTCTGTTTTCCTTATGTACAGCGGATTGAACAAGTCCAAGATAGTCGATTATTATACAATCAACACCTTTTTGACGACGAACGATTGACTTAATCTCCGGTACTGTAATAGCCGCAGTATCGTCCAAATAAAGCTCAACATTATGAAATGATGACAGGGCGTTTCCGAGTCTAATCCATTCGTCATCGTTAAGCTCGCCTGTTCTGAATTTTTGAGATTCAATACCTGCCTGAGAAGCAAGCAATCTCTCGGCAAGCTGTTCCTTCGTCATCTCAAGAGAGAAGAAAATACATTTCTTGCCGGCACCCATAGTAATATTCTGTGCTAAATTTAGAGCAAATGAGGTTTTACCCATAGCAGGACGGGCACCGATTAGAACGAAGTCGGATTTATTGAGTCCTGTAATATACTTATCAAGAAGTCCGAAGCCTGTCGGAATACCCAAGTAATCCTTTTTGTTCTCGCCTGTTCTGTTTTTGAGCTCGGGAAATACAGAGCCCATAATTACATCGCTGATTTTTTGCGGTCCCTTTCCCGTTTTGCCCTCGCGAATATCATAAATACGCTGCTCCGCACTGTCAAGGATTGCTCCGGCAGAGCCTGCACCCGCGGTTGCATCCTCGATGATGCTCTGCGAAACCTGAATTAGATTTCTCAAGTAATACTGTTCCTGAACGATTTTGGCGTATTTTTCGATATTTGCTGTGGATGGTACTACATTTGCAAGCTGTAAAAGATATTCCTTTCCTCCTGCTAAGTCGTATTTTCCGTCCTTTGTCAGAGCATCGGCAATAATAACGGGGTCAATCGCACCTCCGTTATTCATAAATTGATAATCCATAGCGGTATAGATTGCTTTGTGCTGCGGAAGATAGAAATAATCCGCCCGCAGATAAATATTAGCGTCCGCCATACATTTATTGTCAATAAGGATACTACCCAAAACGCTCTGTTCAGCCTCTAAATTATAGGGTAACGTAACATTTAATTCTGCCATTTTTTTATCCTTTTATCCATTATGCCTCTGTAACCTGAACACTGATTACGGCAACGATGCCTTGGTAAACCTTAACCTCTGCCTTAACAGTTCCGAAAACCTTAATATCATCCATAGAGATTTTTCTTTTATCTATGTCTATATTAAGCTCCTCCTTAATCTTTGCGGCAACATCCTTGGTTGTTATTGAGCCGAAAAGCTTACCATTTGCTCCCGCCTTTGCCTTAAAGACAAAGCTCTTACCGTCAATAACACTCTTAACTTCCTCGGCAGCCTTAATTTCCTCTGCCTTATGGAATTTCTTTGCCTGCTCCTTGTTGTTAAAATCATTCATTGCTGTTGCATTCGCTTCAACAGCAAGTCCCTTTGGGAAAAGAAAATTTCTTGCATATCCGTCGCTTGTATTTACAAGCTCACCCTTTTTTCCGAGTGATTTTACATCCGCTTTCAATATAACCTTCATAATTTTTCTCCTATATTTCCATAAAAATCGGCAGTATCATCGGTGAACGCTTCGTTTTTTCGTACATCATTCGTGAAAGCTCATCACGAATTTTCGTCTTTACATTGTTCCAATCGTGATACCTGCTATCATATTGTTCATCTATAACTCTGCAGGCAAGGTCTCTTGCCATATTCATAAGCTCCTCGTTATCCTTTACATAAACGAAGCCGCGTGAAACAATATCAGGGCCTGAAACAACATACCCGTCGTGTGCATCAATGGTTGCAACAACGATTATTATTCCATCTTTTGAGAGTCGTTTTCTATCATTAAGAACGATGTTTCCGACATCTCCTACTCCGAGACCATCGACATATATATCGCCTGACGGAACTGTACCAATCTTTTTGATATAATCCTCGGTCAGCTCAACTGTTTCGCCAATATCGCCGATATAGATATTATCGCTCGGAATTCCCATAGCATTTGCAAGCATTGCGTGCTTTGAAAGATGCTTTTGCTCGCCGTGGACAGGGATGAAATACTTTGGCTTCACAAGCCCCATCATCAGCTTCAAATCCTCTTGACATCCGTGGCCGGAGGCGTGTACCTCATACATCTTTTCATATATTACCTCAACTCCACGCTTCATAAGTGCGTTTACTACGTTGCCTACCATTTTTTCGTTGCCCGGAATCGGAGTTGCTGAAATAATTACATAATCATTTGGCGAAATTTGAACCTTTCTGTGGTCGCCGAATGCAATCTTGGTAAGTGCAGACATAGGCTCGCCCTGTGAACCTGTTGTGATAATAACAAGCTTGTCATCTGTATAGCTGTTTATTGTATCAATCGAAACGAGAATATTCTGCGGTACATTAAGGTAGCCGAGCTCCTCGCCGACCTTAACGAGATTTTCGAGACTTCTTCCGATTACGGCAACCTTTCTTCCTCTTGCCTGAGCAACATCAATAATCTGCTGAACTCTGTGAATATTCGAGGCAAAGGTTGCAACGATAATTCTTCTGCCCTTTGCTTTTCGGAAAAGAAGCTCAAAGCTTTCGCCCACATTCTTTTCGCTCATTGTATAGCCCGGTCTTTCCGCATTTGTCGAATCGGAAAGCAAAGCAAGAACGCCCTTCTTACCGTACTCGGCAAATCTCGGCAAATCAATCATATCGCCGTCAACAGGGGTTGTGTCAATCTTAAAGTCACCGGTTTGAATAATAATTCCGGCAGGACAGCGAATGGCTAATCCGACTGCATCGGGAATTGAGTGATTAACATGAATAAGCTCAATATTAAACGAGCCGAGTGTTATATTATCCCTAGGCTTTATTTCTACAAGCTTAACTCTATTGAGTAGACCATGCTCCTCAAGCTTTCCCTTTATTAAGCCTATAGTAAGCTTCGTAGCATAAACAGGAATATTTACCTGCTTCAAAAGATATACCAAGCCTCCGATATGGTCCTCGTGACCATGGGTGATAATAATACCTCTGACTCTAGACTGATTATTTATAATATGAGTAAAGTCAGGTATTACAAGGTCAACGCCGGGTAGCTCCGCAGTAGGAAAAGCAAGGCCGCAATCCACGATAAACATATCGTTCTTGTATTCGTAAAGCGTCATATTCTTTCCTATTTCGTTCATTCCGCCCAAGAAAGAAATCCTAACCTTCTCCTTCTCGACAGGAGGAAGAACGGTCGATTTCTTAGGTGCCTTTTTGCGGGCATAATAACGACGATAGGAATTCCGTTTTCCATCGACTGTCTTTTGAGGCACCTTATTTGAATTTGCCATTAAATATAAATCTCCTTTTTAAATAAATTATTTTTCCGCACAGATATAGATCTGTCTCTTATAC
>CAMFPZ010000118.1 GCA_945979635.1 uncultured Eubacterium sp. | reverse complement strand
ATCTGTGCCATAAGAACAATAAGTGCCGTTTGACGCATATAGGTCGATTTACCTGCCATATTAGGTCCGGTTATTATTGAGCACTTATGCTCATTAGAGTCAAAATATGTATCATTAGGTACAAACGGCGAATCATTAAGAATCGCTTCAACAACAGGATGTCTTCCGTCCTTAATGTCGAGTGTACCATCGGTTGTTATTTGAGGACAACAATAATTATTTTCAAATGCCGTCTGTGCAAGAGCTGCAAGACAATCTAAATAAGCGAGTGCCTTTGCCGTGCGTTGGATTCTTTCAACCTCACCGGCAACAGAATTTCGAACAGCACAAAATACCTCATATTCGAGCGAAACGCATCTATCCTTTGCTCCCAAAACCTTGCCCTCAAGCTCCTTGAGCTCTTGGGTTATATATCTTTCACAGTTAGTAAGAGTTTGCTTTCGGATATATGTTTCGGGAACCATATCCTTGTAAGAATTAGTTACCTCAATGAAATAGCCAAATACCTTATTATACGAAACCCTCAGCTTCGGAATTCCCGTTGCTTCCTTTTCGCGAGCCTCTATATTTGCCAAAACCGATGAGCCGTTGTCTAGAATTTCGTGAAGCGAATCAATTTCCTCGTTATAGCCCGATCGAATCATTCCGCCCTCTCGAACAGAAAACGGCGGTTCATCGACTATCGCCTCATCAATAATTTTTTCAACATCTCGAAGTTCGTCAATACTGTTGTAAATATATTTCAGCATTGCCGTCTTACTATCTGCAAGAACCGCCTTCAGGGCAGGCAATTTTTTCAGTGTGGCAGAAAGCGAGCGAAGCTCCTTTGCATTTGCCGTTGCATAAACGACTCTGCTCATAAGTCTTTCAATATCGTTTATTCCCGAAAGCAAATCGCGAATTTCATCGCGAAGCATATTATCATCAACAAGTGCCCCGACAGCATTCTGTCGTTTCACTATTTGAGCCTCGCTGACAAGCGGCCTTTCGAGCCACGAGCGAAGAGTACGCTTTCCCATAGAGGTTTTCGTTTTATCAATTACCCAAAGGAGCGAATGACGCTTATCACCCGTCATCATAGAACGAGTAAGCTCAAGATTTCGTCTTGCACTGACATCAAGCTTCATAAATTCGGCTTCCTCGTAATATTCAACCTCGGAGGGTGCCTCAAGCGAATCGGTCTTTCTGTTCATTTGGAGATAACGAATTACTGCACCGAGTGCAGAAACTGCCGCCTTGCTTTTTCCGATACCGAGCGAATCTATTTCGCTTCTGTTCATAGTCCGGAGAACGACCTCGGTTGCCGAATCAAAATCGAAAGAGGTATCGTCCTGAAATTCAATACTGACATCGAGCATTGATTTTGTGTACCTCAAGACATTCTCAAGATTTTCAACTTCCTTATTTGCCAAAATTTCCTTTGGAAGATAAGTCGAAAGCTGATTAATAATCTTATTTTCCTCATCATTTCTGCCGATGCTCGTGATATGAAATTCGCCTGTCGAAATATCGGAGAAACAAATTCCCGTTTCGTTCTCGCTACGACATATTGCACAAAGATAGTTATTCGTACCGTCGTCCAAAATATTATTCTCTATAACGGTACCCGGGGTGATGACTCTTACGACATCCCTTTTTACTATGCCCTTTGCGGTTGCCGGATCCTCCATCTGCTCGCATATTGCAACCTTGTAGCCATAGGAAACAAGCTTCGCAATATAGGAATCCGCACTATGGAACGGAACTCCGCACATCGGTGCCCGCTCACCCTGGCCGCAATCCTTTCCGGTAAGCACCAGGTCAAGCACATTTGCCGCAACCTTTGCATCATCAAAAAACATCTCATAAAAATCACCCAGACGGAAGAACAAAATAACGCCCGGATATTGTTTTTTTATTTCTAAATACTGTGCCATCATAGGAGACAGCTTTTGTTCCTTTGCCATTTTGTTCACCGTCCTTATAGATTTCGATTAGGTTGATTTCAGTTAGTAATTAGTGGCAGCCTCCACAGGTGCAACAATCGTGAGTGCAATCGCTTGCAGGAATTTCACAGGTTGCAGGGTCCTGACCATCGAAGAACAAGCCAATCATCTGGCTGATATACTGTGCCATCTGCTCCATATCAGTAGCTGCGGCAGTATAGTTTTTCATATTCTCGCCTTCCATAATCTTTGTGTAAAGATCCTGATACTCCTGCTGAAGCTCTGCAATTCTGTCCTGTGAAGCTTCCTCGCCCTTTTCAGCCTCCTGCTGATACTTTAGAGAAAGAAGCTGCATTTCCTGCATTTGTGCCTGAAGAGCCTCGTCTGCATCATTTGCCTTTGCTGCTGATTGAAGAGCGGCAAATCTTGGATCTGCCTGAATTTCCTTACCTAATTCTCGAAGTGCTGATTCTAAACTCATTTTTCTTTCCTTTCTAATTCACCAAGCATTACATAGGTGAGTGGCTCTGTAACCTTTATTCTTTGGAAGGAGCCGATGAGCCCTTCGTCTCCTTCAAATTCTATAATCAAATTGCCGTCAGTTCTTGCGGCAAGATAATTATCTCCTTGCTTACCCTTTGCGTAAACAAAGCATTTAAAGATTTTTCCCTTTTGGAGTGCCATTTGCTCGCCGGATATTCTCTCTTGAACAGCGAGAAGCTCACGCATCCATTTTGATTTTTCTTCATACGCAATAGGGTCGTCCATTTCTGCCGCCGGAGTTCCTACTCTGGGAGAGTAGATAAAGGTGAAAAGACTTGTTGCCTTAATCTCCTCAACGAGCGAAACAGTATCTAAAAATTCCTCATATGTTTCACCCGGAAATCCGACTATTATGTCACTTGTAATCGAAAGCTCATCGCCCATAAGCTCCTTGGCATAATTAATCAGCGATAAATATTTTTCGCGGTCATAATGCCTGTTCATAGCCTTGAGCACTCTGTCATTTCCGCTTTGGAACGGAAGATGAAGATGAGTAGCAACCTTATCACAGCTCGCCATAGTCTCGAGCAGCTCTCTTGTACAATCTCTAGGGTGGGAGGTCATAAAGCGAATTCTAAAATCGCCCTCCAAGTCGTTTAGTATTTTCAACAGCTCGGCGAATGTTACCTTTGGTTCTAAATCCTTTCCATAGGAATTTACATTTTGTCCCAGAAGAGTAATCTCTTTATAGCCCTCAGCAATGAGCGACTTAAATTCGCTCACTACATCCTCAACCAAGCGGCTACGCTCTCTGCCTCGAACATAGGGCACGATACAGTATGAGCAGAAATTATTGCAGCCATACATAATCGGGATCCAAGCTCGACGCTCCTCATCACGCTTTACGGGAATTCCCTCAGCGATTACGCCGTCGACATCAGGCCTTTCGAATACTCTACGCTTTCCCGTTAATGCTCTGAACAGAAGCTCGGGCAATCTATGAACAACATGAGTACCGAAAACCAAATCAACAAACGGAAACGATTTTTTTATTTTGTTTGCAATATGCTCCTGCTGCATCATACATCCACAAAGAGCGATGACAGTATCGGGATGAGCAAGCTTGTATTTTTTTAGAGCTCCGACATTACCGAAAACTCTGTCCTCGGCATGCTCACGAACAGCACAGGTATTGAAGATAATTAAATTTGCCTGAGTTCGTTCCTCTGTAAAGGCATAGCCCATCTCGTTTAGCATACCCTTAATTCGTTCGCTGTCCGCAATATTTTGCTGACAACCATATGTAACTACGCAAGCGAGAGGCTTTGAGTCATATTTGGACTGCAAAAGATTATTTACTTTTTTCGAATACTCATTTTGCTGCTCCAACTCTGTCTCGGAAACCCTTTTTATCTCGACTGCCATAGATACACCTACCCACTATTAGACATAATATAAATTATTATAACAGAACACTAC
>CAMFPZ010000117.1 GCA_945979635.1 uncultured Eubacterium sp. | reverse complement strand
ATGTAGGTGTATTATAGATATGGTATTTTATCGTATGATATTATGGCGATAGGATATTCACAAATTACATAGAACTGTACCTTTTCTGATGAAATTAACGAGTTATGTAACTAAAAATCCAAAACAGAAGGAGGTGCTATTGATATGAAAGTAAGTATTGTTGTGGCTATAATTATAGCAGTTGTTTGTGCAGTATTATTCGGCGTTTTAGGATTCGCATTAGGCTTTATGAAGCGTGGCAAGGATGATGCAGCAAAAATCGGTGATGCAACCGAACAAGCAACCAAGATTTTGAATAATGCCCTTACAGAGGCTGAAAGCACGAAAAAGGCCCAGCTTATGGAGGCAAAGGACGAAATTCACAGACTTCGTTCCGACGCAGACAAAGAAATCCGCGAAAGAAGAAACGAAGTACAAAAGCAAGAAAAAAGACTCATTCAGCGAGAGGAATATCTCGACAAAAGAGCGGATACTCTCGAACAAAAGAATGAAAATCTAAGCGAAAAGCTAAAAAAAGCAGACGAAAAATTACTTGAAATTGATGGCATCAAGAAAAGTCAGTTTGATATGCTTGAAAGAATTTCAGGCTTATCCCAGGAGGATGCAAAGGCTCAGCTTATGAGCTCGCTCGAATCAGAGCTCGATGTAGAAAAGAGCAAGCGTATTCTCGAGCACGAGCAAATGATTAAGGACCAAAGCGATGTCCTCGCAAGAGAAATCATCGGCACAGCTATTCAGCGTTGTGCAGCAGACCATACAGCCGAGACAACCGTAACAGTTGTACCCCTCCCTTCGGACGAAACAAAGGGCAGAATCATCGGCAGAGAAGGTCGTAACATTCGAGCAATCGAAAAGATTACGGGCGTTGAGCTTATTATCGACGATACGCCGGAGGCTATCACTATCAGCTCCTTCGATCCTGTAAGAAGAGAAATTGCAAGGCTCACTCTCGAAAGACTTATACAAGACGGTCGTATTCATCCGACCAGAATCGAGGAAATGTACGATAAGTCAAAGAGAGAAATCGAACAAACAATTAAATCAGAGGGTGAAAAAGCCGTTATTTCAGCAAACTGCGGCTCTATTAATCCGGAATTAGTTAAGCTTTTAGGCAAGCTCAAGTTCCGTACATCATATGGTCAAAGTGTTCTTAAGCACTCACTTGAGGTTAGCTATATTGCCGGCTTGATGGCTGCAGAAATCGGTGCAGACGAAAAGCTTGCAAGGCGTGCAGGACTTTTACACGATATTGGTAAAGCTCTCGACCACGAGATGGAGGGAAGCCATATCGCATTGGGCGTTGAGTATGCCCGAAAGTACAAGGAAAACGAAGCAGTTGTTCACGCAATTCAAGCTCACCATGGTGATGTCGAATGTAAGACAATCGTCGCTTGTCTCGTTCAGGCGGCTGACGCAGTAAGTGCGGCAAGACCGGGTGCAAGACGCGAGAATATCGAAAGCTACATCAAGCGTTTACAACAGCTTGAGGAAATTTCGACAGGCTTCAACGGTGTTGAAAAGGCTTATGCTATCCAAGCGGGCAGAGAGGTAAGAGTTATGGTTAAGCCGGAAATTATTTCCGACCAAAAAATGCCGTACATTGCTCGTGAAATTGCTAAAAAAATTGAGGAAGAGATGGAATACCCGGGACAAATCAAGGTAAATATCATCCGCGAAAGCAGACACTCAGACATAGCAAAATAAGTAAAATTCAGGGTGTCTTAAGGCACCCTGTTTTTGCAATAGTAACACTAAATACAGGAGATTATTCTTATGATTAAACACATTGTATGCTTCAAGCTAAAGGACAACAGCGAGGCTCAATGCAACAAAGCTGCCGAGGTTTTACGCTCTATGCAGGGAAATGTTGACCTTATTAGAGAAATAGAGGTTGGTGTGGATTTTCTACACTCACAGCGTTCATATGATGTAATTCTTCAGGTTGTACTCGACGATGCGAATGCTCTGGAATTGTACCAAAAGGACGCCTATCACTGCGAGGTGGTAAAAAAGCATATGCACGCTGTAACAGATACATCTGTCGCAATTGATTACAACCTTGATTAAGAAAGGAAGTGCTAAAATATGTTCAGAATTTTAGTGGTTGAAGACGATAAGGACCTAAACAACGCCGTTTGCACATACTTAAGGCAGAATGGCTTTGAGGCTACCGGATGCTTGAACGCAACGGAAGCTTATAATGCAATGTACGATAATTCCCACGATTTGATTATTTCCGATATTATGATGCCGGGTGACAACGGCTTCGATTTTGCAAAAAATATCAGGGCTCAAAGCACGGATATTCCTATTCTCTTTATGTCTGCAAGAGACGATATGCCGGCAAAGCAGCAGGGATTCAGCCTTGGCGTTGACGATTATATGACAAAGCCTGTAAATTTGGAGGAGCTTATTTTGAGAATCAACGCTCTTCTTCGTCGTGCAAAAATCGCGGCTAACAAGAAAATCACCATCGGCAATCTCGTTATGAACGCCGATGAAAGAAGCGTCGTATACAACGGAGAAGAAATCAATCTCACGGCAAGAGAGTTCAACATTGTCTACAAAATGCTATCTTACCCTAAAAAGACATTTTCTCGAACGCAGCTTATGGATGAATTTTGGGGAGTGGAAAGTACATCGGGCACAAGAACAGTTGATGTTTATATGACAAAAATCAGGGACAAGTTTTCGAATTGCTCTGAATTTGAAATCGTAACGGTTCACGGACTCGGATACAAAGCGGTAATTAATAATGAAGCAAAGTAAAAAAGGCAAATCAAAGCAGGATATAGAAAATAACTATGAAAAATTCAAGCCGTCGCTGAAATACTACATCAAAAATGCAATAATAACCTTCGTCTTTATGACCTTCATTGTGTGCTTAGCGACAGCGGGCGTTATTTGGTTTTTGGAGGCAAGCGACGAAACGGATGTTATTCAATCAATTTTTATTGAAAACATCCCAACAGTTATTATTTCGATTGCAGTATTGAGTTTATTCTTCACAATACTCGAAACCGTATTTAACAAGGTGCTTGTCGGCGGACTAATTAAGGACTTTTCTATCGCAACGAACAAGGTTCTAGAGGGCGATTATTCGGTAAGAATTAATATTGACAACATCAAATTCAGTAATGTTCAGCTCATCATTTTGGCCGAAAACTTTAATGAAATGGTTATGGGTCTAAGTAAGGTTGACAGCCTGAGCAACGACTTCATTTCTAATGTTTCTCACGAGTTCAAAACTCCCCTTTCGGTCATTCAGTCGTACGCAACTATCATACAAAGCCCAAGCGTTACAAACGAAGAAAAAAAGTTTTATCTCGAAAAAATTATCGAATCAACCCAACAACTAACCCATCTTGTAACCAATATACTCAAGCTGAACAAGATAGAGAATAATCAGGTTACAGTCAACAAAAGTGAATATAACTTATCCTCACAGCTATCACAATGCCTTCTGGAATTCGAGGAGGTTTGGGACAGAAAAAACATACTGATTGATTTCGATGTTGAGGACGATGTTATGGTCAATACGGACGAAAGTCTAATGAATATCGTATGGAACAATCTTATTTCGAATGCAATAAAATTCACTCCCGTAGGAGGAAAAATAGCGGTTAAGCTGATGCAAAACGAAAACTGGATTTTGGTCGACATTTCCGATTCGGGATGCGGTATGAGCGAAGAAACCAGCAAGCATATATTCGAAAAATTTTTCCAAGGCGACACCTCGCACAGCGAGAAGGGTAACGGCTTGGGACTCGCTCTTACAAAAAGAATCATTGACATAACCGCAAGCAGTATCACTGTTAAAAGCAAGCTAAACGAGGGTACAACATTTACGGTTGCGATAAGTAAATAAAGACATTAAGGAAAACGACAGTCAAACGGCTGTCGTTTCTGTATTATCCTGTATATTATAAGCATTATAATATGT
>CAMFPZ010000116.1 GCA_945979635.1 uncultured Eubacterium sp. | reverse complement strand
CCTGCCTCTCGAATAGACCAAATTGCGTGAACGGTTGAGTAGTCAAATTCTACACCCTGACCGATACGGATAGGACCTGAACCAAGCACGATTATTTTTTCTTTTTCACTGACTATGCTCTCATTTTCTTTCTCGTAGGTCGAGTAGAAATACGGAACATAGCTATCAAACTCGGAGGCACAGGTATCAATCATCTTATACACAGGGAAAATGCTATTTTCCTTGCGAAGACGGAACACCTCCGCTTCGGTCATTTCCCAGCAATCGCCAATATACTTATCGGAAACGCCAAGCTTCTTTGCATCAACAAGTGTTTCGATATTACCCTTATTATTTTTCAATTCCTCTTCAAAGAGAGTAATATTCTTGAATTTCTCAAGGAAGAAAATATCAATCTTTGTGTTATTATAAATCATATTAAGGTCGGCACCCATTCGGATGAGCTGGGCGATAGCGAATATTCTATCGTCGGTACCGATTTTAACATATTCCATCAGCTCGTCCTCGGTATAGGAGTCGAACTTTTTATTATAAAGATGATAAACACCTGTTTCGAGAGAACGAATAGCCTTAAGCAAGGATTCTTCAAGAGTTCTGCCGATAGCCATAACCTCACCGGTCGCCTTCATTTGGGTATTAAGTGAGTTATTTGCATCTGCGAACTTATCAAACGGGAAGCGAGCAATCTTTGTTACAACATAGTCGAGAGTCGGCTCGAAGGATGCCGGAGTATTTGCAATTTGAATTTCATCAAGGTGCATACCAACACTGATTTTAGCCGATACTCGAGCAATAGGATAGCCCGATGCCTTTGATGCCAGAGCAGAGGAACGAGATACTCTCGGATTAACCTCAATCAAATAGTATTGGAACGAATGAGGGTCAAGTGCAAATTGAACATTACAGCCTCCCTGAATTTTGAGCTCTCTGATAATTTTCAACGCACTGTCGCGAAGCATATGATATTCCTTATTTGTCAGGGTTTGTGACGGAGCAACAACAACGCTGTCACCTGTGTGAATACCGACAGGGTCAATGTTTTCCATATTACAAATCGTAATAGCGGTATCGTTTGCATCACGCATTACCTCATATTCGATTTCCTTATAGCCCTTAATTGATTTTTCTACAAGAACCTGATTAACAGGAGAAAGAGCAAGAGCGTTTTTCAACATAATCTCACATTCCTGCTCGTTATCGGCAAATCCGCCGCCTGTTCCGCCAAGAGTAAACGCAGGACGAAGAACAACGGGATAACCGATTTCACGGGCTGCCTTCAAGCCCTCCTCAAGGTTATTGGCAATTTCGGAAGGAAGAACAGGCTCTCCGAGGCTTTCGCAAAGCTCCTTAAAGAGCTCTCTATCCTCTGCACGCTCAATAGCTTCAAAGCTTGTACCGAGAATTTCTACATCACATTCCTCGAGCACGCCCTTCTTCGCAAGCTGAACAGCAAGATTTAGTCCTGTTTGTCCGCCGAGAGAAGGAAGAATTGCATCCGGTCTTTCATGACGAATAATTCTTGCAACATATTCAAGATTAAGAGGCTCCATATAAACCTTATCGGCAATATCGGTATCGGTCATAATAGTAGCCGGATTTGAGTTTATAAGTACAACCTCGTAGCCTTCTTCACGCAGTGCAAGACACGCCTGTGTACCACTATAATCGAATTCGGCAGCCTGTCCGATAACGATTGGGCCGGAGCCGATAACTAAAACCTTATGTATATCAGTGCGTTTTGGCATATTATTCAACCTCCTTTGACATTAAGCTAATGAATTTGTCGAATAGATATGTGCTATCCTGTGGTCCCGGTGCTGATTCCGGATGATACTGAACAGAGAAAATTCGATTTTCCTTTGATTCAACACCCTCGGCTGTATTATCAAGAAGATTCTTGTGTGTCAGTCCAAGAGGTGTGCCCTCGAGCGACTCAACGCTGACAGCATAGGAATGATTCTGTGAGGTGATTTCTATTTTCCCGTTTTCGAGGTTCATAACAGGATGATTACCACCTCTATGGCCGAATTTCATCTTAAAGGTTTTTGCTCCGAGAGCAAGCGAAATCATTTGGTGGCCGAGGCAAATACCGAATATTGGAAGCTTTCCGCAAAGCTCCTTAACGACATTGATTACAGGTTGAACATTTTCCGGATCGCCGGGTCCATTCGACAGGAAGAGTCCGTCCGGACGAAGCTTCATAATTTCCTCTGCGGATGTATTGTAAGGAACAACAGTGACATTACATCCCTTTTCATTCAGCTTTCTTACGATATTGAGCTTTATGCCGCAGTCGATAGCAACAACATCGTATTTATGGTTTGGAGTACGGGAATACCATCTGGATTTGCAGGATACACGAGATACCATATCGGTAGGGATAGTATATTCCTGAAGCATTCTATACGCCTCATCATACGGCATATCAGCATCACAGATAATAACCTTTTGGCTGCCCTCGTTGCGGATAATACGAGTAATCATTCTTGTGTCAACTCCGCTGATGCCCGGAATATCATACTCGTTCAAAACCTCTGAAAGAGTCTTGGTATATCTAAAATTAGACGGAAGGTCGTTATATTCTCTGACAATAAGACCGCCCATGGTAGGAATACGGGTTTCATAGTCTTCGTCAGCCATACCGTAGTTTCCAATCAACGGATATGTCATACATACCATTTGATCTGTATAGGACGGGTCGGAAATTATCTCTTGATATCCAACCATCGAGGTATTGAATACAATTTCATTTATAGCTGTGCGATTTGCACCAAAACCATATCCATAGAATTCTTGACCATTTTCAAGAATTATTTTCTTATCACAAGGCTTCATATACTATTTCTCCTTTACATATTGTCAAAACATTTTTACCCTGAAGCTCCCAGCCCTCAAACGGAGTCGCCTTTCCCATTGAGACGAAATCGTTTTTGTTGACTGTCCAAATTTCATTTAGGTCGAGAAGTGCCAAATCGGCAACCTCGCCAACCGCGATTTTCCCTCCGGGTAAATTAAATATTTCTCTTGGTTTTATACTCATCATTTTTATCAATCCTTCAAGAGTAATAAAACCTGTTTTTACTAATCCGGTGTACAAAACGCCGAATGCCGTTTCGAGTCCTACAACACCCATTGCTGACTTTGCAAGTCCTGCGGATTTTTCTTCCTCGCTGTGAGGTGCGTGGTCGGTTGCGATTACATCAATTGTTCCGTCGAGCACACCTTGGAGCAACGCATTCATATCATCGCGGCTTCGCAAGGGAGGATTCATTTTAAAGCGTCCATCCTCCTGCAAATCCTCGTCACACATTGTCAGATAATGAGGTCCTGTTTCGCAGGTAACTCTTACGCCTCTTTCCTTTGCTCTTCGAATAATCTCAACACTTTCCTTGGTAGATATATGGCAAACATGATACTGAACGCCCGTTTTTTCTGCCAGAACACAATCACGCTCAATCTGCTCATATTCTGAAGCGGAGCAAATGCCTTTATGCCCATGTATTCTACAATACTCGCCGTCGTGAATATAGCCACCCTTAAGAAGAGCGTTTACCTCACAATGGGCAGAAATTATTTTTCCGAGTCTTGCACATTCGGTCATTGCCTCAAGCATAGTTTCCTCTTCCTGAACGCCTGTGCCGTCGTCGCTAAAGCCGACTGCCATATCCCGAAGAGCCTCAAAATCAACCAGCTCTCCCCTACCTAAACGATTTTTAGTAATACTTGCAAACGGATAAACATTTATCACTGCGTCGCGGTCGATAATATCCTGTTCTGCCTTCAGATTTTCGACACTGTCGGGAACAGGGTTGATATTCGGCATAGGACAAACCGCTGTATATCCGCCCTTTGCTGCAGCCATTGTTCCGCTCTTTACAGTTTCCTTATAAGAAAAACCGGGCTCTCTGAGATGAACATGAACATCTACAAAACCCGGAATTAAATACTTATCCTGTGCAAAAAATACATTGTCAACCCCATCAGAAG
>CAMFPZ010000115.1 GCA_945979635.1 uncultured Eubacterium sp. | reverse complement strand
GATGTGTATAAGAGACAGCCTATATACGTTTCTAAAATTTATTCTGAATAATACTAAAAACTCTCACAAGTTTAAAAAATACTTATTTGAAATTAATTTGAAACCTACTTTTTCATAAATATGCACAGCATCCGGCGTATTTGTTGTTAGTGTAATATCGTTAAAATTTTCTGATTTTGCGAAATCAAGTAGATATTTTATCAACTGTTGCTGGTATCCGTTACCACGATAATTAGGCTTTGTATATACACTAACCAAACAACAATGTCTTCCGTTTTTTTCACTGCAAACGGTTATTTGCGGCAACTCTGACAACTCCTCCAATGCACACATAGCAATTGGCTCATTATTGAGATACATAATTGCAAAATGTATTGATTTATTAAGCTTTTCTATCAAATGTTTTTTAGTTATTTTTGCAAATTCACTAGAATAGCAAGAAAAATCCTTGGATAAAGTATTGTTCCAATCTTCAATTTGCATTTCAACTCTTAATGCAACAATATCATCTATATTATTGCTTGTTGCAATTATCATTTCTTGTCTAGTCATTTTTATAAATCCTCTTAATTATTTTTTGTGCATTATATGCCAAATGTCATTTCCCTCAAATCCGCATTTTCTGTAAAGTGCTTCCGGATTTGTCGAATTATTAACTTGTCCTGATACAGTAACAAATGAAGCCTTGTCTTTCATCCTTTGCAATAGTTCATTTACAATAAATTTTCCTATGCCTTTACCACGATATTTTTCAGATACTTGTATCCATTCTAAAATACCTTCGCCGATTTCCGTATCCAACTCAGCAATGCCTGTACCGACAATCTTATTATTTTTACAATCCTTAACAGCAATCCATAGTTCTTGAGAATAAACCTTTCTTTTGCAATAACTTTCAAGCTCGTCAACAGTTAATTTACTACCCGTATAGCATTTGTTGATGTGTTTTGCAAAGTCGGACAATGTAGAATCACATAACTCAAAACCGTTTGGCAAAACAGGTTGATTTACCTCTATCAAATTATGTTTTAGCCTAAAATAAGGCTCATCATTATAATCAGCTAGATAGCTTTGGTGAAAATCCTTATCGTGCAAAATAAGCATATTGTCAGGTACAACAATTTGCTTTTCTTTCCAAAAAGGCAACGAAGAAGTGCCACAAGGATTAGATATATATTCTTCTTTACTTATCATTTTAGTTCTCTTTCAAATATTTTTCCCAAACCTGTGGAAATTTTACTTGTACAAATTTTGCATATGAACAATCAGGAGTATTAATCATATTTTTCTCTTTGATATATTCATAAATCATATTGTACCAATTTTCTAACGACTGTTTTGACTTATATTCAAATCTTCCGATTTTCAGTAAACCTTTGCTTTCACATTCAAGAAAATAATCGTAGGCATTGTCAATAAACTTTACATCTGCAACTTCAATAGGCTTTGTTGCAAGTCTTGCTGTCGGAATATTCTTAAACAGAATTACTTGGTTTTCATCAGTTTCAACTTTATATATGTATCCAGCAACATCGTTTGAAACTTCTTTTAGTGCATCAGGATAAAGTTCGTGATAAATTGGAATATTCTCTTTTGTAAATCCATAAGGAAACCAATAATACGGTCGCTCAACTGCATTACACAAATAAAATGCAGATACAACCTCAAGAGTTGTCATATACACATAAGGTCTGTCGTGGTCTGCTTGTTTTGGTTCAAGCACTTTTATATTTTCTGTATTGCTTCCGTGATATAAAATCATAGTTCTGCCCATTCACTTATTTATTTTCAATCCAAATATCCATTTCGTCTCTTGTTGGCTCTTCAATTTTTGATAGCAGCTTATTCAACAATCCCTCATCAACATAAATGTCAGAGCCTCCGTTGCCGCTTTGTATTTTAATATTTCGTTCTTCAATCAACTGTTCCCATCGCGTTTGCTCTATATCAATATAATGCCACTCGACATCAATGCCGAATTGATTGAAATATTTGGTTGTTTCCTGTCTTTCTGCTTTCGTCCAAAAGCCCCAATCCAAAATAATGTTGCAGCCTGCTTTTACAATTTCAACAGCCTTTTTCATAAGGTATTTGTTTACTCTTTCGGCAAAAACATTGTAAAACTCGCCTTGCTTATTATCAATTAATTCATAGGTTGCCTCATCTTTCGACAGTATAACGGCATTTTCTTTTTCTTTAATTTGCTTTGCATAATATGATTTACCACTACAAATTTTACCGCATATTGCCATTACTTTTGACATATTTATACACCTACTTTACAAATCCAAAATGCTTTGCGAGTTTATCGCACACTTCTTTTCGTGTATCCTGTTCATTATTATCACGAACCAATGTAAAAAATCCGCTCTCAGCATATTCGTTATAATGCTTCTCGCTATTAATCAGCTCTAATCCCGCCTTGTAATTTGCCATAACCTCATCCGAATTATCGCAATTTTCAATTACACTGAGAATGAATTGCTTTTCTTCGTCGCTTCTATCAAAAAATCGCTCAACACTCATACTTTGAGGTGACAGCATAACTGCAACATGATTATAATCCGATATTTCTTTCAGCACATCAATCGGAATATTGGTATCAACAATTACTTTTTTGTCTTTGGAAAGTGATATTAGTTCTGCAATTTCAAATCCTGCTACTTCATCAGATGTGCCATACATCCATTTTTCGTATTCTTCAGGGGAGCGTTTTACAAAATCTTCCCAACTGTTCATTAAATTCATATAGCATAAATTCGGTTGAATATCAGGCTCTGCAACTTTATCGGTGATTTCGCAAGTATAGTTCTCTCCACAGAATATCAAATCATATTTTTCTGCAAGCATTTTCACCATTGTAGATTTGCCTGCATATGCAGTTCCTGTGATGAAATATACATTTTTCAAATAATGCTTTAGAATATTATTTTCAATAATCATTTTATATCTCCATTATCATTCAAATAAATCGTGTGTATAATCTTTTTCTCTTGCTGATACATAAGGCCATTCGCCTGTATCGCATATGGTCAATGCATTTTTGTTTTAATATATCCTACCATATTTTCAACAAACAGTAAACAAGAATTGTAAATTATCAATTATGGTATTGTTTTATAGGGTGCATTTGATGTGCCCACCGGGAGCATTAAACTGCACACAAACAATAGAAATCCCTTTCTAAAAAATTGGACTACCCCTGGTATGATAAATTATGTAATAACAATAGGAAAGGGCTTTTTTGAAAATTTTTCTCATTATGGCATAAGTAATCGAGTTGATAATAAATTTCGATGTAGGCGATTTATGAGCATCATTTAGGAATGAAATGGGCACTTAACAATAACATAAATCCACTTAAAACAGCTATTTTCGAGAGTAGAAAAAAAGGCAGGATAAAAGAGTATCCCGCAATGAAGCGGGATGCTCAGGTGAACACCGTCCGGCAGTGCCGTTCGGGACTTTTGGACTGTATTCCATTTTTGAAAGTACTGTTCTAACTCTGCTCCAATTTGAAACAAAAAGCAAAAATTCTCAATGATTTAGGGATAAATTGAGTATTCCAGTTTTGCACCTGCCTTCGCTCAGCTTTTGCTGAGGCAAGCAGAGCGTTCGGCGTTCCGCCGAACACCTTTGAAATGGGCAGAAGCCCAAACCCACTTTTATTTTCAAAACAGCGTTGACTTAACAAATCCTTTGCGGTATTGTATGGTTGCCAAAAGGCAAAACAATAAAACCGAAAGGAAAACACGATGAAAAATAAACCTAAATATTCAAAAACTCTAATGGTAGGAGGTGACAAATAAACAGCTATCGGGAATGAGTGATATAAGTGAGTTACTATATCCCTCAGGAAATAATAGATTCTGTTGCAGAGTTCCTACTGCCGGACATTAGAGAATTCGCAGAAAGCGATTTAGGCAAAGAGTTAATCGCGGCTAAACGAGAAGAACTTAAAAATGCAGAATCAAATACTGAATAGCAAAAGGCAGAGCCTAACCCGCTCTGCCTTAACCTTATGCATATTGATTTAGTAAAAAAATAACACATCCGAAAGTATTTCCTGTTTGGAAAATTTTCGGATGCGTCCCATATGGCTCCCCAAGTTGGACTCGAACCAACGACCCTGCG
>CAMFPZ010000114.1 GCA_945979635.1 uncultured Eubacterium sp. | reverse complement strand
GATGTGTATAAGAGACAGGTATTCAAGCTTGTTGTTGCTGCATGTGCTTTAGAGTATGATATTGATGTTGAGTATAATTGTACGGGCAGTATCACAGTAGCCGATACGGTTTTTTCATGCCAAAATAATCATATTCATAATACCCAAAATCTAAAAATGGCACTATCCAATTCCTGTAACTGCTATTTCGTTAATCTTGCAAATACCTTGGGAGCACAGAAAATCACCGAAACTGCTGAAAAGCTTGGGTTTAATGATGTAACGCAGCTGTTTGATAAGTGGTATATAAAAAATGCCACCATGCCGACTGTTGATGAACTGGAAAGTGTTGGTGAGCTTTCGTTATTTGGATTTGGACAAGGGAAGCTTGCTGTTTCTCCTATACAAATATGCTCGTTTTTATGTACTGTATCAAATAAAGGCATAAAGAATTATCCGAGATTGTTTTTGAAGAATATAAACAGTGGGGGATTTGAAACGAAAATTAATTATCCGGTGGAAACTCGAGTTCTTTCGGAAAATACTTGTGAAAAGCTGATTGAATATATGCGATTTGTTGTAACTAACGGAACCGGAGCAAATGCCCAAGGTGAAGCGAAGAAATCGGCAGGAAAAACCGCGACTGCTCAAACAGGTCAGTATATTCTTAATCATGAGTATCTTAATACATGGTTTGCCGGTGTTTATCCATGCGATAATCCAAGGTATGCTATTGTTGTTATGACGGAAAAGGGTAAATCCGGTTCGCAGGATTGTTGTCCGATTTTCAGAACTATTGTTGATGAATTGGAAAAAATATGATATAATTTTCTCAATACATCTAATAAGGAGAAATAAATGGCTAGTAAAAAACTAAAAACACTGTTAATTTATAAATATCTTAACGATTATTCCGATGAAAATAATCCTCTTTCCAGCACACAGCTTATCCAAATGCTAGAGGCGGATGGTATTACCGCCGAAAGAAAATCTATTTATGCGGATATTAGCGTGCTTAATGAATTGGGATTTGATATAGTGACAGCGAACACACCCCATAAAGGATTTTTTATGGCAGGAAGAAAGTTTCAATTGCCTGAGGTTCGATTGCTGATTGACGCTGTATCATCCGCAGGATTTATTACTCCGAAAAAGACAGAAAGTCTGGTCGAAAAGCTCGAATCACTTGTTTCGGTTAATCAGGCCGGAGCCTTGGTGTCGCAGGTTTATCTTGATAATAATATAAAATGTAATAACGAAGAAATCTACTATATTATAGATACTCTTCACGAGGCAATAAGCAATAGGCATAAGGTTAAGTTTGTTTATACAAATCGAAAAATAGATGTAAAAAATAAAAAGGCATATACCGAAAAATCATTCAAGGTATCGCCATATGCTCTCCTTTGGAAGGAGGACCACTACTATTTGGTTTGCAATAATGAAAAGTATGATAATGTTATGAATTTGCGACTTGATAGGATGAAAAAAGTTGAAGAGCTTGATTCTCCTTCCCGACCGATGAATGAGGTTTGTGAGTATAAGGATTCCTTTGATGTTGCAGATTATTCGAATAAAATGTTTAATATGTTTTCGGGTACTCTAGAAAAGGTTAGGCTATTATGCAGTTTGGATATTATGGAGCAAATTGTAGACCGATTTGGACCCAAAACCCCATTAACCGCCTATGACTCAACTCATTTCGAAACTACTATAGATGCAGTTGTTTCTGAGGGTATGATTTCGTGGCTGATGAATTTCGGCGACAAGATTAAGGTTCTGGAGCCCGAATCCTTGGCAGAATCAGTAAGGGATAGGGCAATAAAAATTGCAAAGGTTTATGAGTAAAAGAATTGAATAGTAATAAGGAGATTACATATATGAAAAAGGTTATAGCAATTGTTGTATTGGTAACAGCTTTATCGGCAATCTTTGTTGGGTGTTCAAATAAGGTTGAGCCGCTTGAATTTACGGGAAGCGATTATACAATTCCCGAAATTGATTTGAGCATTATGCCTAAAGAATTGAAGGATACGAAATATGAGTATTTGTATCAGCTAACAACTGTTGATGATTCTAGTAGCTATATGGCTCATCCCGATTCGGTTCTTTTGAAGAATGGAAGTATTCTTACGATGTATCCGGAAGGACACGGCAAGGGTGCTGTTCAGACAAAAATCAGTACTGACGGAGGAAAAAGCTGGAGCGAAGAGGTAAAAAATACACCGAAAAGTTGGGAAAATTCCCGTGAAACTCCGACCGTTTATCGACTCCAATTCACCGACGGAAAAACCGAAGATAAGCTTATTATGATTTCTGCAAATCCAAAATGGGGCGAAGAACCTACTGATGGTGGATTTAACTGTACTGTTTCAACAGACGAGGGAGTAACTTGGACAGAATTTGAAACATTTTATGATAAAAACAGCACCTATCCCGTGATTCCTATTGTCGCTATGGCAAGTCTTACACAATTGAAGGAAAACGGCAAATTTGTTGATAAGTGGATGGGATTTTTCCACGACAGTGATTTTTATAACTATAAAACAATATTGACCTTTGACGAAAACGGTAATCCGCAATGGAGCAAACCTGAAAAGTATTTTGCACAGTATCGCGAAATAGAAAAGGATTCTAATATGTGCGAGGTTGAGGTTATCAGGAGTGAGCAGGGAAAAGGCGACGAGCTTTGTCTTATTTCAAGAAGTAATTCGAAACGCAAAAACTCTCTTATTTCATTCTCACAGGATGAGGGCAAAACATGGAGCGAGCCTGTTGAAGCACCTGCCGCATTGAATGGCGAAAGGCATAAAGCAGATTATACGGATGATGGCAGATTATTTATCACATTCCGTTCAATAGAGCGTGGACAAAAGGCAAAGGAAAACGCTTCAAAGAAGGTAACCGGCGGATGGGTTAGCGAAGGCTGGATTGCATGGGTCGGAACATACGAAGATTTGAAAAACGGTATCGAGGGTCAGTATAGAATAAAGCTTGCTCATATCTATCAACAGGGACAGCGAAAGCCCCAGTATTGTGCCGAAGCGGATACAGGCTACTGTGGAAATGTTGTACTTGATGACGGAACTATCGTAACATCAAGCTATGGAAGATTTGACCCTAAAAACAGAAACGGCCTGTTTGAGTATAAAACATATATCGCATCAAAGTGCATTAATCTCACCGATATTGACGAGTTAATTGAAAAATACGCAAAATAATCCAAAAGAAGCTGCGGGATATCCCGGCAGCTTCTTTTTATAATGTATTTAAATCATATGGTGTTTTTTGGTAAACAAAGTAATTGAGCCAATTATTGAATATGAGATTTGCCGTTCCTCGCCAAGTCATTCTGGGAACTGCCTTTGGATCGTTGTTTGGAAAATAGTTAATCGGCATATCGATTTCTAATCCTTTGTTTACATCCCTAAAGTATTCTTTAGCCAGAGTGTCTCGGTCATATTCGCTGTGACCGGTAATAAAGAATTTTCTGCATTCCATATCCGAAATAATGTGAACGCCGGCGGCATCACTGTATGAGAGAATCTGCAAATCCTTGACCTGTGCAATATCACTTCTCTTAATTTGAGTATGTCTTGAATGCGGAACATAATATATGTCATCGAGACCTCTCATAAGAGGATGTGTTTCGTCGAGACATATGTGAGGAAATACACCGAATATTTTATGACTTGTCGGATATTTCTTGATTCCATAGTGATAGTACAGACCTGCTTGAGCACCCCAGCATATGTGGAAAACGGAATATACATTCTTTTTGCTCCATTCCATTATTTTGCAAAGCTCATCCCAATAATCAACTTCTTCAAACTCCATTTGCTCAACAGGAGCTCCCGTGATTATCATTCCATCGTATTTATTATCCTTTATATCATCAAACACACTGTAAAATTTATCCATATGACTCTTTGATACATTCTTTGCTTCGTGTGTTGCAACCTGCAAGAATTCAACATCAATTTGCAATGGACTGTTGCTTAATAGTCTTAATAGCTGTGTTTCTGTTTCAAGCTTTGTGGGCATTAGGTTGAGTATGATGATTTTCAGCGGTCTAATATCCTGCGTGTCGGCACGCATATTGCTCATAACAAATACTGTCTCTTATACACATCTGACGCTGCCGACGATACTCCTTGT
>CAMFPZ010000113.1 GCA_945979635.1 uncultured Eubacterium sp. | reverse complement strand
CTTATATACATTATATATTCACTTGTACGCAAAATTATCCCACTAGTGCCATCAAATCATTCACAGACAGCTCGTTTTGAAGACAAACATTAATGCCCATACCAATGAGCTTTGCACCCTGACGACAAATTTCATCAATTTCTCTCGGTGTTACGAAGGCTGAATCCTCATTTTTTCCGCTGATAACCGAAGTGCTGACTACTGTAGGAATACCAATCGAAATCACAGGGACACCAAGAGTCTTTTCGGAAATTTCGAACCTATGATTTCCGACACCTGAACCGGGAGAAATTCCTACATCGGATAGTTGGACCGTAGTGCCCAACCTTTCGGTTGAGCCCGATGCCAAAGCGTCGATAGCAACAACACAGGAGGGCTTTACCTGATTGACTATTCCCAAAACTATCTCGGCAGATTCAATACCTGTTTCGGCTAACACTCCGGTATTAATACAAGAAACGGGAAACAATCCGTTCAAGCCCAAATTATCCTCCATATCGCCTAGAATATGGCGAGTCGCCAACACAAACGAGCACGCCAATGGACCAAGAGAATCCGCTGTAATCCTTCTGTTTCCAAGCCCAACAACCAAAACAGATTTTCGATTTTTGGGTAACAGACTACTCAAAACATCGGCAAAGCTCTTAAGTCTCCCGTCAAGAATATCGGTATCGTTCACAAACGAGCTAACCTTCAGCGTCAGATATTTTCCAATAGGCTTTCCAATCTCCTTTGCTCCGTTTTCGTTCAAAATTTCGACTGTTGTTAAATTATCAGACTCGGTCACCTTTACTCCATCAAGCCTTGTGGCTTCCCTATTTTCGTAACTTTCAAGGGCTAAATCTGTGCGATTTGACACAAAATCACTCCAAAAAACAATATTTTTACTAAAAGTATGCCCAAAAATAAAAAAATGCTTGCATTTTATTAAAAGTTATGATATTATAAGTCAGCATTAAAATTTGGAATGATAGAAATTAGGCAAATCGCCTTTATATCCTAACATCTCGGTAAAGGAGTTGAAAAGAAATGGCAAACATCAAATCAGCAAAGAAGAGAGTATTAGTAAACCAAACAAAGGCTGCTAACAACAAGGCTCGTAACACAGCTCTTAAGACAGCAATCAAGAAGGCTAATGCTGCTATCGAAGCTAACGCAGAAGACAAGGATGTACTCGTTAAGGAAGCAGTAAAGAAGATCGACCAAGCTGCTAACCACAATCTCATCCACAAGAACTGTGCAGCTAGAAAGAAGAGCAATCTTGCTTCAAAGTTAAACAAGGCATAAGAAAAATGTAAGGGCAATCAATGATTGCCCTGTTTTTTTATATATCAAATTGTACATTGTATTTTCTTATCCATGTATAAATTTGGACAATATAGCTCAAAACCTGCGGTCCCCGCATAAGCTGACCGTACCAAGGCTCGGAAAGCGAATTCGGATTTTCAATTAATGAAAGTATACTGTCTTTATTAAGCATTTCACAAAGCGGCGTGGACTTATCCTCTAAAACAGCGAGCACCATTTTCGACACCGCCTCAACATACTCGGGATTAAAGGTTTTCGGATACGGGCTTTTCTTTCGCCAGGTTATTATTTCCGGCAGCTCATTCTCAAAAGCCTTTCGCAAAATTCCCTTCTCGCGAGAATTATAAGCCTTGATTTTCCACGGCATATTATATGCATACTCAACAATACGATAATCGCAAAACGGTACACGCACCTCCAACGAGGTTTCCATACTCATTGCATCCTTACGGGCAAGAAGAGTTTGCATAAACCACTCCATATTTAGAACAAACATTTCCCTCATACGCTTTTCAAAACGGCTGTCTGTGTCAAGATAGGCCGTTCTTTTTATCGTTTCATCATAGGCAGAACGAGCATAAGCGTCGCCGTTTTTCAAAAATCCGTCGGCTAATATGCCTTTTCTGACATCGGTAGTCCTGCTCCAAGGGAAGGTATCCTCAAAAAGTATTTCCTCTCTATGATACCAAGGGTAGCCGCCGAATATTTCGTCCGCACATTCACCGGATAAAGCAACCTTATGCTTTTTCACAATTTCCTTACAAAACAGCAGCAGACTGCTGTCAATATCCGTAAAGCCGGGGCATCCTCGGGCGATTGTACTGTCAACAAGTGCATCGGCAACTTCAATATTATTCAACACGATATTATGATGGTCAGAGTCTATATAATCGGAAATCAGGTTAATATAGTCGCTATCCTTATTCGGCTGAAAAATGCTTGCCTTAAAGTATTTATCGTTATCCTCATAATCGACGGAATAAGTATTCAATATTTCGCCGCGGTCGGTCATATAATCATACGCAACCTTCGAAATTATCGAGCTGTCAAGACCACCGCTCAAAAATGTGCAAATCGGTACATCACTGACAAGCTGTCTTCGAATTGCATCGGTAACTAAAAAATGAGTATGCTCCTGAGCTTGAGACTCCGAATCCGTAAACTCCTTTGCCTCAAGAGTCCAATACCTTGCCTTTGTAATTTTACCTTTATTATAATACAAATATTCACCGGGCAAAACCTCTTGAATGTCGCGAAAATAGGTTTTCCCCATAGTTTTTGCAGGTCCGAGCATAAAAATCTCATTAAGTCCGTTTTCGTCACAAACCGGTTCTATCCCTTTGACTTTCAAAAGAGTATCTGTTCTGGATGCAAAAGCAAACAAATCCGACTTCAACGAATAAAACAATGGTTTTACCCCGATTCTGTCTCGGCACAAAAAAAGTTCCTCGCTGTCCATATCATAGATAGCAAAAGCGAAAATGCCGTTAAGCCTGCTTACACATTTTTCTCTCCACAGATGATAGCTTTTCAACACCACCTCCGTATCGCATACAGTATCAAAAACATAGCCATGGAATCTTAACTCACGCCTAATTTCGTCAGTATTATATATCTCGCCGTTATACACGATAATATATTTTCCGAAACGCATTGGCTGTTTTCCGTTTTTTGGGTCAATAACCGACAATCGTCTGTGAATAAGTGCAGCACATCGGGTTATGTATTCCCCTCTTGCATCCGGCCCACGCATTTTCAGGCTGTCGCTCATTTTCCATATCATTTCCTTTTCACTACGCAAGTCAATATCACTGCTGATAATTCCTGCTATTCCACACATTAATCTCACCCTTTGAAATATTATGCTATCATACAATTATATTATGCACCAAAGTAAAAATTGCTCAGTTTTTTCAAAAATAGTATTGACAAATAGTTTTTGGTATGATATATTACTAGAGCGTTATGAAAACGCTGGTGTAGCTCAGTTGGTAGAGCAGCTGATTTGTAATCAGCAGGTCAGGGGTTCGAGTCCGTTCACCAGCTCCATAATAAGGAAGAGTTCCCGAGCGGCCAAAGGGAACAGACTGTAAATCTGTCGGCAATGCCTTCGGTGGTTCGAATCCACCCTCTTCCACCAACAAAAAAGCAATCACTTTTGTGGTTGCTTTTTTGTTATTAAAGCAAAGCCTCGGGGCGTCCGAGGCTTTCGTTATTATATCAGAACATTTAGGTATTTTAGGGCGTCGATAATTTTTTCGCGGTTTTTCTTTCGTTCCTCGCGGCGAACCTTTTCGGTATTCTTTATAAGAATCTCAGGAGCATCGGCAAAAATCTTTAGAAATTTTCGTTGAATATCTCTATCAAGCGAACGCCAAGCCTCTGCACCGCCCTTTATCGAAGCCGAGAAATTATTTTTAAAATCAATAAGACCCATCTGGTCGGTTTCAACCAAGAGCTTTTCGAGAACGGTATCCAAGGTATCCTGTTCTTCATCATCAAGAGCATCAACCATATCGTGAAGAATTCCGTCATTTAGCTTTCCGAGACCGGTGAGCTCTTCAACTCTCTTAAGCTTGTTTCCATCAAACTGCCACGAAATCAAATCGTGCTGAAGAGGACCAAGAATTCTATCGCTCTTAATTACCTCATAATCTTCATCGTGAGAAAGCATCATACCGATAAACGATGACTGTGGAACGAAATGCTTATACTTTGGAAGCATTTCAGCATAAGCCTCACTCTCAAGATACGAATAATCCCAAAAGCCCGGACCGTCATTATTATATACACATTCAATTCTGTCCCTAATCTCTTTTGGACAATAGAGAG
>CAMFPZ010000112.1 GCA_945979635.1 uncultured Eubacterium sp. | reverse complement strand
ATATATGTGAATAACAAAGGATGTGATTATCATAAACGAAATTAAATGCCCGAAATGCGGCGAGATATTTACTATTGACGAAAATTCATATGCAAATATTGCAAAGCAGGTCCGTGACGAGGAATTCAGCAGGGAGCTAAAAAGCAGAGAAGAGCTCTTCAAGGCAGAAAAAAGAGCGGAAATAGAAAGCGTTCAAACAAAAATTCAGCAGGAAAACGATAAGAAGCTATTTGCTCTTCAGCAGGAAATTATTGAGCTCAAGGCTCAAATTTCATCGGCACAAAAGGACAGCGAGCTGTCAATAAGCCGTGCCGTTGCACAAAAAGACAAGGAGCTTGCAGAAAAGGAAGCCAAAATCATCCGACTCGAAGGAGAAATTTCTACATCAAAAAAGGATATTGAGCTAAAGGAAAGCTCTCTCAAAGCACAATACGCCGCCCAGCTAAAGGCGAAGGACGAGACTATTGAATTCTACAAGGACCTGAAAACAAAGATGTCGACAAAAATGATTGGCGAAACGCTCGAACAGCATTGTGAAATTGAGTTCAATCGTCTGCGTTCAACAGGCTTCCAAAACGCCTATTTCGAAAAGGACAACGACGCCAGAACAGGCTCAAAGGGCGATTATATTTTCCGCGATTTCACCGATAACTCAATTGAATTCATCTCCATTATGTTTGAAATGAAAAACGAAATGGACACTACTGCAACAAAGCACAAAAACGAGGATTTCTTCAAGGAGCTTGACAAGGACAGAAATGAAAAGGGATGTGAATACGCCGTTCTCGTTTCATTGCTCGAAAGCGACAACGAGCTATATAACAGCGGAATAGTCGATGTTTCACACAAATACCCGAAGATGTATGTTATTCGTCCGCAATTCTTCATACCTATCATAACATTACTTCGAAACGCCGCTATGAACAGCATTGAATATCGCACCCAACTCAATGAAATGCGAAGCCAAAACATTGACATTTCTCGTTTTGAGGATGAAATGAACGATTTTAAGGAAAAATTCGCAAAGAATTATGACCTGGCAAGCCGCAAATTCAAAACGGCTATCGAGGAAATAGACAAAACAATCACACATCTGCAAAAAACTAAGGACGCTCTTTTATCAAGCGAAAACAACCTCCGCCTTGCAAACAACAAGGCCGAGGACTTGAGCATAAAAAAGCTTACACGAAACAATCCAACTATGGCACAAAAATTTGCCGAACTGAAAAAAGAAAATAAATAAACAAAGTCCCGTTTATACTTGCGTATTAACGGGACTTTTTATTTACGGATTATGAATTACTGTCTCTTTGGACGAATTCTCTTCTTTTCTTCCTTGTGCTCCTCCTCTGCCTTTCTTGCATCCTCAGCAAGCTTTGCAGGAGAACCGCAGCATTTCTTGTACTTTAAGCCGGAACCGCATGGGCACATATCATTAGGACCAATCTTCTTATCCTTACGGATTGTTACAGCCTTTGCATTCTCATTTTCCTCGTCAGAGGTTGAGGTCACATGGGCAACTGCCTTACGCTGAACATCCGACTTATGAATAGGCATAAGTGTGAGCATCATCTTTGCTGTATCCTCGCGAATTGCTGATGTCATTTCATCGAACATATCGTAGGATTCAACTCTAAATGCAACAACCGGATCACGCTGTGCATAGGAACGAAGGTGAATTCCCTTCTTCAAGTCCTCCATAGCGTCAATATGATCCATCCAATAGGTATCAACATTACGAAGGAGAACCATTCTTGCAAATTCCTGGAACATCTCGTCGCCAAGCACCTTCTGCTTTTCTTCAAGACGAGCGTGTCCTCTATCCTGAAGAAGCTCAACAGCGTCGGCAACTGTAAGATTTTCTACATCCTTGAAATCGTCATCATTAGCGATAAGCCAGCTCTTGTACTTCTCACGAAGACCTTCAACATTCCAATCATTCTTTGATTCGCCGGCAAGATAGTTTGCGACTGTCTCTTCGATATTTGTATCGAGCATCTTAAGGATTGTTTCGGTAAGGTCGATACCGTCGAGAACCTGATCACGCTGATTGTAGATAAGCTCTCTCTGACGATTCATAACATCATCATATTGCAATGTGTTCTTACGAATACCGAAGTTCTTACCCTCAACCTTCTTCTGTGAGGATTCGATAGTCTTTGAGATAAGGCGGGATTCGATAGGCATATCCTCATCGTCTGTAAGCTTGCCCATCATTCTTTGCATCTTGTCGCCGCCGAAAAGACGCATAAGGTCATCCTCTAATGAAAGGAAGAATTGGCTTGCACCCGGATCACCCTGACGACCCGAACGACCGCGAAGCTGATTATCAATACGACGAGCATCGTGACGCTCTGTACCAAGAATGAACAAGCCTCCTGCCTGTCTAACCTGCTCTGCCTCGTCCTTGATTTCTTCCTTGAATTGAGCCTCAAGCTCAATGAATGTCTTTCTTGCACGAAGGATGTCTTCATCGTCTGTATCGCCGAAGCCTGTTGCCTCTGCGATTTGCCAGTTTGTGAATTCCATCTTCTTCATCTTAGCCTTTGCCAAGAATTCTGCGTTACCGCCAAGCATAATATCGGTACCACGGCCTGCCATATTTGTTGCAATAGTAACAGCTCCGAGCTTACCTGCCTGTGCAACGATTTTTGCTTCCTCCTCGTGGTTCTTCGCATTAAGAACCTTATGCTCAATGCCTTCCTTCTTGAGGAGATGCGACAAATGCTCCGACTTTTCGATACTGATTGTACCAACAAGTACAGGCTGTCCCTTTGCGTTACACTCTTTAATTTGCTTAATTACATTATGATACTTTCCTGCCTCTGTCTGGAAGATAACATCAGGCTTGTCTTCACGAATAAGAGGTTTATTTGTTGGAATTTCAACAACATCAAGCTTATAAATTTCATCAAATTCATTAGCCTCGGTAGCAGCAGTACCTGTCATACCCGAAAGCTTCTTGTAAAGACGGAAATAGTTTTGGAATGTGATAGTAGCAAGAGTCTTACTCTCGTGTTCTACCTTTACACCCTCTTTAGCCTCAAGAGCTTGATGGAGACCCTCGTTATATCTACGGCCCTCCATAATACGACCTGTAAATTCATCAACGATCTTAACCTGACCGTCCTTTACAACATAGTCAATATCTCTTGTCATAACGCCGTGAGCCTTGATGGCCTGGTCGATATGATGACGAAGAGTAGTGTGCTCGATGTCCATAAGGTTATCTACCTTGAAGAACTTCTCTGCCTTTTCAACACCGCTCTTAAGAAGAGTAGCTGTTTTTGCCTTTTCGTCTACTACATAATCGCCGTCGTAGTTTTCTTCTGTATCCTGCTTGTCGTCTGTCTTTGCTACCTTTGTCATAGAAAGAGTCTTTGCAAAGATGTCTGCCTGACGATAAAGGTCAGTAGATTGGTCGCCCTTACCGCTGATGATAAGAGGAGTACGAGCCTCATCAATAAGGATTGAGTCAACCTCATCGACGATTGCAAATGCGTGGCCTCTTTGAACCTTACGCTCCTTGTACTGAACCATATTGTCACGAAGATAGTCAAAGCCCATCTCGTTGTTTGTTCCGTAGGTAATATCTGCATTATATGCTTCCTGACGCTCTGCATCGCTCTTTTCGTGGATAATGAGTCCAACGCTTAAGCCGAGGAAACGATAAATCTTACCCATCCATTCGGAGTCACGCTTTGCAAGGTAGTCATTTACTGTTACGATATGAACGCCCTCGCCTGCAAGTGCATTAAGGTATGCAGGCAATGTTGCAACAAGAGTTTTACCCTCACCTGTTTTCATTTCGGCAATTCTACCCTGATGGAGAACAATACCACCGATAAGCTGAACATCGAAATGTCTCATTCCGAGCACACGCTCACTCGCCTCACGGCATACTGCGAATGCATCGGGGAGAATATCGTCGAGAGTTTCGCCGTTTGCGAGTCTTTCCTTCAGGACAGGAGTCTGAGCTGCGAGCTCCTTATCGTCCATATCCTTATACTTGCTCTCAAGCTCGTTGATTTTATCGACTGTTTTGCGGAGCTTTTTTACTTCTTTCTTGGAATAATCTCCGAAAACAGCCGTTACGAATTTGTTTGCCATTTAGTTCACCTCAAAATTAGGAATTTTTGAATTTCCATTCA
>CAMFPZ010000111.1 GCA_945979635.1 uncultured Eubacterium sp. | reverse complement strand
CATAAAGGTTGCGTGGAGATGATGCTTCGTTGCATATGTTTTTACAACATGCTTGAAGGTCATAACTCTGTCAGCCGAGGTCATAACATCGCCGAATTGGAAATCAATTTCGTGCTGTCCGCGAGCAACCTCGTGGTGAGAAGCCTCGATTGTATAGCCCATATCCTCGAGTGCCAGACAAATATCGCGTCTGCAATTCGAGCCTGTATCAATCGGATTAAGGTCAAAATAGCCTGCCTTATCGTTTGTTTCGAGGGTTGGGGTGCCGTCCTCATTTGTATTAAATAGGAAGAACTCACATTCAGGTCCTACATTGAAGCCGTATCCCATTTCGGCTGCCTCGTCAATTACCTTTTGAAGTACATTTCTCGGATCGCCCTCAAAAGGAGTTACATTATCAACCTTATATACCGAGCAAATCAAACGACCGGTTTGAACTTCCTGATGCTTTCTCCAAGGGAAAATTGCCCAAGTATCATAATCAGGGTGAAGGTACATATCTGACTCGTCTATTCTTACAAAGCCGTCGATAGATGAACCATCGAACATACATTCATTATCAAGTGCTTTTTCGAGCTGTGAAAGCGTTATTGCAACATTCTTCATAATTCCGAATAAATCAGTAAACTGAAGTCTGATAAATTCAACGCCGTTTTCCTTTGCTTCCTTTAGGATTTGCTCCTTTGTGTATTTACTCATATTTCCTTCTCCTATATCTATACCATATGGTAAATTATTATGTTAAATCCAAAAATTCCTCACTGACAACGCTCTTTGCCAAATCAGTAAAGTATTCAACAGTGGCACCGCTTTGCGACTGCTTTGCGGCAAGGTCGTTATTATAATCGGATAATCTATAAACAGAAAATCTAAATCCCGAACCTGTTCTTGTGTAAAAATCAATAACCGGTGCCAGCTTTGCGGAGGTTATTTCGATTTTGCCGTTGATTCTCTCAACCGTTATTTCTGCCATACCGCCGCACATTTGCTTGAGCTTAATTTGGTGCGAAATGAAATTACCTAATGAATAGTAGACTAACATTTTATTTCCGGTTTCTTCATTCGTTACCCATTCAACCGGTTGTAGCACATGAGGATGTCCTCCGATAACAATATCAACGCCTAATTCCGAGCAAAGCTGAATATATCTTCTCTGCTCATCATTTACCTCGTGGCTGTCCTCTGTTCCCCAATGAGGGAAGAAAACAACGACATCGGCATTTTCTCTTGCCTCGGTAACATCAGCCTTTACTCTCTCCTCATCAAGCATATTTACGCTCCATGGATGCTCCGACGGAAGAGGTATTCCGTTTGTCGAATTGGTGTAATTTAGCATAGCAAATTTTATGCCGTTTTTTTCGACATACTTAATTGTTTTTGAGTCTTCCTCAGTTTCGTTTATGCCGACAAAGGTTACCTCGGGATGATTCTTAAAAAACTCAATTTCCTTGCTGAGTCCCTTATAGCCCTGCATATCGAGAACATGATTCGTCGCACAGGTAAAGACATCGAAGCCCGCGTTGATAACCGCCTCGCCAACCTCCCAAGGAGTATTGAAGCAGGGATATCCCGAATATGGAAATTCCTCTCCGCCAAGGAGAGTTTCGTTGTCTATAACAGCAATATCTGCCGCTTTAATATAAGGAGAGATTTCCTCATAAAACGAGTTATAATCCCTCGTGCCATCCTCCTGCACACCCGCATCAATAAGCGTATTATGAATCAGGTTATCGCCGACAGCGACCAAGGTCACCTTCGAATCAGGAAGAACATCCGCATTCGTAACAGCGGGTTGTGATACAGTAGTTTGAAGATTGTCAGAGTTTTTATTCTTCGTGACATTTCCGCTTATCGCCAAACCGCTAACAACAATAACCGCCGCCATAACAGGTGCTAAAACAGGAAGCCATTTTGTTTTGAAATCATTTTTTTTGGACATCATATTTCCTCTTTTTATGCCGCAACAAATGTATATATTACATATGCAAAATATCCGCCGAGTGAAAGAACACCCTGCCAACGCTGAAGCCTTTTGGTAAACAATGTCGGTATAACTGCAATAGCAACAGCACAAATACAGATAATCATATCAAATACAGAGCCGGTTGAAACAAGCAATGCACCTTGACCCTTGCCCATAGATACGAATGAACAAATAGGAAGAATGAGAGTTAAATCTATGATATTTGCACCGAGAATATTACCAACCGAAAGAGCACCCTCCTTCTTGCGAAGAGCTGTAATAGTTGTAACAAGCTCCGGAAGGGATGTTCCGATTGCGACGGCAATAACAGCAATAACTCTTTCGCTGATGTGCATTTCTTTTGCAATTCTTGTTCCGCCGTTAATAAGAAGCTGTGCACCGATTACAATAGCAACAGCACCTACAACGAACATAACAATATTCTTCACCCAATCCTTACCGGTTGAGTTTTCCTTTGTAGGAACTATATTGTCCTCCTCCTGCAAGCCGATATTCTCCGGACTTGTCTCAATTTGGACATCACTGTTCTTCATAGAAATGAAGTTTTCAATAAAGAATGCAATGAAAATCACAAAAAGGATTACTACTCCAATTGTTGATAGTGTATGATATTCACCCTCGAGTCCCGGAACAGTAATCAGTCCTGTAAGAGCAGAGCCAAGTGTAAGAGCTACAACCGCACCGAGCATCATAAGAGCCTTTGGTGCAAATTCCTTACGCTTTATGGCAAAAGGCATACAAACAATGAAGATTCCCATAATCATAGCCGTATTTGCCGTTACAGATCCGACCGCATTACCTGCCGCCATATCAACCTTTCCGTCAGCCGCAGCAACAACCGATACAATCATTTCAGGCAGAGTTGTCGCAATCGACACGATAGTAGCACCGATAACGAATTTTGGAACGCCCAATACCTCTGCAATCCAGCTTGCACTGTCAACAAACCAGTCGCCGCCCTTAATGATACAGACCAAGCCAACAATGAAAAGTGCAACTACAACAAATATATTTGCCTGTGCAAAAAAAGTTTCTAAAAATTCCATACTTTTCCCTCTGTTTTGTACAACCGATGATTTTAACCGGCTGTATATATTTGTAACAATTAGTTATACTAATCGTATGAAAAAGGCAAATCGAGGCGTTAGCCTTAATTTGCCTGATTTTTAAAGATTATTCACAATCACAGCAGCAATCGTCATCGCATTCGCAATCAAAATCGAATTCGAGAACCTCGCCACAATTAGGACATTCGAATTTGCCCTCCTCGAGAGTTTCGTCATCAACGATAATTTCCTCGCCGCAGCACGGACAAACAACCTCATATTCCTCGTCGTCACAGCAATCGCAGTCACAATCGTCAAATTCCTCGTCATAAACGAATTCTTCCAAATCAGCCAAATCCTCATCAATCTGGTCGATTTGCTCGCCAACGAGTTCAAGACCCTCTGTCATATCCTCAATATCCTCCGTAAGATTTTCGAGAACATTTATAATTGCGTTAAATACCTTTGTTTCCTTCTTGCTTGCATCCAAATCAAGACCATCGATAAGACCCTTAAGGTATCCCAAGCTTTCCATTGTTTCCATAGTGATTCTACCTTTCATTTTTAATAATTCTATTCTTATGCTCTTTCCATATATTCACAGGTACGAGTATCAATACGAATCATATCACCCTCGTTGATGAACAAAGGTACACGAATTTCCGCACCTGTTTCAACAGTAGCAGGCTTAAGTGTGTTTGTTGCAGTATTTCCCTTAACGCCCGGCTCTGTTGCTGTAATCTCAAGAGTTACGAATGTTGGCGGTTCAACGCCGAACACCTTGCCCTTGTAGGACAAAATCTTACAAACATCATTTTCCTTTACGAAACGGAATGAATCCGGCAAATCAGCCTCTGCAACAGGAATCATATCGAATGTTTCGTTATCCATAAAATAGTAAAGTCCGTCATCACTGTATGAATAAGCCATATCCTTTCTTTCGATATAGGCTGTTGGGAACTTTGCTGATGGGTTATATGATTTTTCTACTACTGATCCTGTAATTACATTCTTTGTCTTTGTTCTAACGAAAGCAGCACCCTTGCCCGGCTTAACATGCTGGAATTCTACTACCTGCAATACATTGCCGTCCTCTTCAACTGTCTCTTATACACATCTGACGCTGCCGACGATACTCCTTGTGT